>NZ_CAWUDO010000014.1:0-129569 GCF_963920935.1 Nostoc sp. CCY 9925
AATGTAAATATTTTAGCGATCGCTCTTTGGAGAAAAACTTTTTGGTTTACTGATAACGTTGCTTTGCAGCCTTCTCCTGGATTTTCTTTCTCTGCTCAAGAGTCAGCGAATGGTTAAGTGCATTTCGGTTGGCTGCTCCCATATCGTACATACTGACAGTTGCGATCGCTTTCATGCGCGGATCAATCTTAGCGGCACTGATAACAAAGCTTCCGCTACCACAAATTCCAATTATTCCGATTCGGTTTCTGTCAACAAATGGACGGGTGCCAAGAAAGTCAACTGCTGCACTGAAATCTTCAGAATAAATATCAGGCGCAACAGCGTTGCGTGGTTCGCCCTGACTCTCACCCCAGAAAGACAAGTCAACAGATAAAGTCACAAACCCTCGTTCAGCCATATTTGCAGCATACACGTTGGCACTTTGTTCTTTTACAGCTCCCATAGGATGCCCAACAACGATCGCCGAATATTTTTTACTTTGATCTAAATTTTTGGGAATAAATAGATGTCCCGCAACATTCATTTTGTATTGGTTTTTAAAAGTAACCTTATACATCGTAACGTTGTCGCCTACTTTAAAAGTTGTATATCCTTTTGCTGTTATTTGTTCCATTTCTTTTGGTTTTTTTGATTGTTCTTTTTGTTCTGTTTGTGTGTAAGCCTGTCCGCCGATCATAAGAGTCATCATCCCTAAAATTAATAGATGTTTCATATAATTTTTCTCCTTTGCATTATCAGATTTACAGATTGAAATTGTTGCTCTATTAATCTGAAATTTCTCCAAATATTAATCTGGTTTTTATCAGCAGCGTTTCTACCGTTTGCTGTATGAGTTCAATTTTACGGGCGTGAAAACGGATAGCGTGAGGACGTTCATCGAAAAAAACCGGACAATTCTCTAAAAATCTGCCGATCGCGTGCTGATACTAAGTTGCGTTCAGAGGTAGTAGTCTAAGATGAGGAAAAAAAGTTAAAGAACGCAGGCGATAAGCCTGCGGCATGGCTTCTCTACGAGACGCTCTGCGAACGCTTACCGCTGTCAGAACAAAGCCTTTAAGATGAATTTATGAACACTGTAGAAGCAGATCAATCGGGAAGAGCTGATCGAAAGAATGATTCGTCTCGCTCCCGAAAACAGCGTTTTGGAAGTGTTTCCGGGCATTTTCATATATCAATCGTCGAAACGGACCGAGAGCGAGGTATCCGTATTAAAGCCCGCCTTCTGCGTCATCGCGCAGGGCAGCAAGGATGTGCTTTTGAACGATGAATTATTTCACTATGATTCCGGTCATTACTTAATCTCGACGCTTGATTTGCCGATTATGAGTAATGTCGTCGAAGCGTCCGAGGAAAAACCTTATTTGAATCTTCGCATAGACCTCGATCCGTCACTTGTTGCTGCGGTGATGATTGAATCCGGCATCGAAACAAAAAAAAGCAATGCCGGAGTCAAGGCGATGGATGTCAGCCCGGTTGATGCCGATTTACTTGATGCGGTCGTCAAATTGGTGAAATTATTTGACACGCCGGACGAAATGAAGTTTCTCGCGCCGCTCATCATCCGCGAGATCGTCTATCGGCTTTTAAAGGGAAAACAGCGCGCGCGGCTGGGCCAGCTGATCATTACGGAAGGCGACGTGCAGCGCATCTCCAGGGTCGTCAGCCAAATCCGCGAGAACATCGAACGGCCGCTGAAAATCGAAGATACAGCCCGCGAACTCGGCATGAGCGTGTCAGGCTTTCACTCTCATTTCAAGTCTGTTACGGCAATGAGTCCCTTGCAGTTCCAGAAACAAATACGGCTTCAGGAAGCACGCCGTCTGATGCTCGCCGAAAACATGGACGTGGCGAGCGCCAGCTTTCGTGTCGGTTACGATGACGCGTCTTATTTCAGCCGGGAATATAAAAAACTATTTGGTATTCCCCCGCATCGTGACATCGCCAAGCTGCGGAGCAATTTAGGGCAATAAGAATTGGACAGGTTTATTGGTGCAAAGGACTAATACAAAAGAACTCTTGCATAAATATTTTCTGGTATAGCAGAAGGCAGAAGGCAGGAGGCAGGAGGCAGGAGGTAAAAGTATTACTATTCCTAGCTTCCATGCTTTCAAAATGTCCTAACCTGTGTGACTACGGCTATATAATGAGGGGTTATTTTTCTTGAGCAATCAAATCTTTTTCAATTACAAATTAGCTAAAGAAGCTTGTCAATAATGTTGGTGAACTGCTCGTAAGGAGAAACTCCCACGATAGTCTCTGCTAAAACACCATCTTTAAAAATTAAAACCGCTGGAATGCTGCGAAGACCATATTTTTTGAAGAGTGGTTTGTTACCGTCAACGTCTACCTTGACGACTTTAGCACGACCTTTGTATTCCTGGGCAAGTTGATCCATTAACGGACTAATCAGCCGACAGGGGCCACACCAAGTAGCAGTAAAGTCAACAACAACAACTTGCTCTTCACTTCCATTTAAAACAACATCAAATTCGCTTTCTTCAACGTAAGGAACTATGTGAGTATCAGTAGACATGTTTTAAGCCTCTAATGTAAAACTAAAATTTCATTACAAAACTGACTATACAAACTATACTTTGTTCTGTCTATCAGTTTCATTAATTTCTTAGATTAGGAAATCAGCATAGGAGCATTATTCATACCTCTACTCTTGGGAAAGGTAGCAAAATGAGGTAGACGCGAGGGGACTTCCCACAGGCTAACGCAGAGGAAGCAGGGTTTTCTTGGATTATAAATTTGGTGCAAATAAGAGTTTTAGAGACCTATTGCATAAGTTCTAGAGGATTCAAAAGAGTTTTTAATTTTTTGCAAGATATTTATTTAACAGGACAAGAAGCAGATGTAAGGGCTAAGTTATGAGTTGTTGCAGTTGGTATTTGAGCAACTAGAACCACATTACCATTGGCGTCCACTACCCAGCCTTGGGCTTCCACAATTTGAGCAGGCTGATTCACAGAATTGGTTTTCTGTAAAGTATGTTCTGTGTTTCTCTGTTTTGAAATAATTACTGTGTTTTGGATAGCATTAACAGAATTTTTTGCCTCTGGTTGCAGTGCGATCCAATCTACCAACACTCTATCAGATGTCAGTGGTTGTACGGGATCAGATGGTACTCCGCCGCGTCCCATAACTGTAAATGAACTCCTGCTCGGTTTTCCACTAGCATTGCACTCAGCAGCAATTTGCTGGGACGCATTTACGGCATTTACGGGCAGTTCTGCTAATCCTTTGCTGGGGTCAACATCTGGTGAGTTTATTTGTACTATGCCATTTAATGAAGGTTTTTGCTGAGAAAATGATGTAATGTCACTGGTTGGAACCTTATTGGGGTCAAGGTTGTCTGGATCTAGCCTTTGTATGTCTTCACCGCTGCGGCGCACAAACCCAAAGATGCTCTTAGTGGTGATTGAAATATTACCACCATTTCCAGAGAAGGCATTAGCAGTAATATCATTATTTTCTAAGGGAGCAGCAACAATAAAGCCATTAGGTACATTAATTTTGATATCACCTCCATCGCCACCTAATCCTGTCTTGCCCGCATTAGTGGATATTTGACTATTACGACGCATCAGTAATAAGTCTTGCAGTTGGAGGGTAATATTTCCACCCTTACCTGATTCAGTTTCTGAGGTAATTTTTGCTTGGTTGTCCAAACTTAGGATACGTGCATTTAGATCAATATTGCCTGCATCCCCTTTTCCTTGGCTACTAACGCTGACTTGAGCTTGATTTTGGAGAATAAATTGTCCAGTTTCAATTGCGATATTCCCTCCTAATCCTGTAGAGTCAGGGCGGGTACTGGCAAATAAGCCACTAGCGGCTCCTTCATTTGGAACTTGATCCGGAAATTCGGCGAGTCGTTGAGCAAAGGTGCGATCGCTTCCAAAAAGTGTGATTCTATCAGTAACTTTAAGGATAATATTGCCAGCATTTCCAGAACTACTGGCGGTGGCGATAATTTGTCCACCATTAATAGCTTCAAAGGTAGTTGCATTAATGGTGATGTTACCTGCATTACTCTGATTGAAAGTTTGGGTATTCACAGCACCACCGTTTGCGATGTAAAAGGCTGCCGTATTGATGGTAATATTGCCTGCTCGACCTTCTGCACCTGTCTCTGTCGCGGCAAGTAAGCCGCTAGACAAACCCGTTTCAGGATTAGTGCCTGAAATAGTTACAGAATCAAAAGCATTGATTGTGATATTTCCACCATTTCCCCGGCCTCCCAAGTTTTGTGTAGTTTGATTGAGAACAGAACTAGCTATCTGAGACCCGCCAGTTAAGGAGAGCGATCGCGTCGTAATCTTAATATCACCACCATTACCTACTCCTCCTGCTGACACATTGCTAAAAATTCCACTGCCTACTGCGGATTCGAGAGAGACAAAATCCGAAACGTTTATCAATATCTTTCCAGCATCTCCTTGTCCTAAGGTTCCGGTATTGACGAAACCTCCATTTTTTATATAAAGTTCTCTAGCTGTGATTTCGACATTACCACCGTTACCTTCTTCTTGTTCTGCCGGAAGACTGCTTTTTTGCACACTGCTATCGATCCGAGAAAGCTTGTCGTCGTTGCTAAGGTCAACAAGGTTACTGACAAGGTTACTGACAACTGTAACAGCCCCATTGGGAACATCAATGATCACGTTGCCAGCATTTCCTTTGCCAAAAGTGAGGGCTTGTATTTTACTACCGTTAATTAAAGAGAGCGATCCAGCCTTAATATTAATGTTGCCACTATTGCCTTGTCCTCCAGATAGCACTCTGTTCAGGATTCTACTACCCTCTGTAACTGTCACTGCTCCCGTAGCATTGAGTGTAATATCTCCAGCTTTACTGCTAGCTATTCCTCGTCTGATGCCGCTAAAAAGCCTAGTATCCTTTCCTGAAATGTCTATATTTCTTGCATTGAGTGTAATGCTACCACCACCATTAGCAGTTACATCAACTCTAGCTCCATTGGTTAGTGATACATCTGCTAAGGCGGTATTTTCAGGAAAACTTAAGCGGAAGTTGTTGTTATCAACATCTAACCCTATTACTCCAGGTTCAGCTAATCCTCCCAATTCCACTCGACCGCCAAAAGCATTTAATCTTCCTCCGTCTAAGTTCACCTCTCTACCAACTAGTAGCAAACTCCGTCCATCAGGAACCCTTAGCCCTAATACAGATGAGTCTGTTGAATCTGCTGCAATTGAATTGTTCTCAATTACTCCTTGGGGATTTTGATAGAACAAAGCTGAAGGATTGACTGTCAATAATGGAACTTCAGAAGCAGAAGCCCTAAAAAAGCCTTGATTGCCAAATTGAATAGCATTAGCTGTAGTTCCTACAAATGAACCCCGAACATCTAGCTTGGCATTTGGCCCAAAGATAATCCCATTGGGGTTTATCAAAAACAGGTTGGCATTACCCAGCCCTGATACACCTAATGTCCCAAGAATGTTGGACGGTTTATTTCCTGTTACCCGAGTCAGAATATTTGTGACTCCTGGATCGAGGAACAAAACTGTTGCTCCTCGATCCACGTTAAATTCAGAAAAACTGTGAAAAAGATTGTTACCAATTTTAAGTCCACCCCCAATATTACAACTTCCACTGCATGTAGGTGGTGTGGTTGGGGTAGTCCCATCTATCTGGATAGATTGAGCCTGGACGGTACTGGTCGCAGTTACCAAACACAAGGAGATACCACAAGCACCCCATAAGATATAAAAACGTTGTTTCATAAATTACGAAAAAGTTCAAAATCAACTAGAAGATGAAATATTGGGAAAGTAGAAAGTCGGTAAGCTAATGATCATTCATTTTTCTAGACTGATTCGCTTGTAGTAAGCGGCTCTAGCCGTGGTTTTATGCAACTTAAATGCTCATTAGCTTAATAATCTGATCTTGCTGATTAGCAAAGGCAATCAATTGCCAAAACTAGACAATTACCTCAGGGGAAACCTCTTCTTTAGTCGGCGGAGGATCCATTGTTACGCCAGCAATTTGTACTGATTTACCTTTCTGCATGAGGGATTTTTTTGGATCGATAAGCTTAGTATCAATTGTTTGGCTATCATTAGGTTCTGCGGTCTCGTCTTCTAGAGAAGATTGTTCTGCATTAGTCAGATTAGGCTCAATGCTTTCATTCATGACTTATACCCTCAAGTTAAAAAATTTACAGTCCATTAATGTTTCTGTATAGTTTGTAGAAATTATGCATTGGTTTAACAAAACTTTATATTTTCTCCGGAATTTGCTTAAGGTTTGGATACTCAGGATACGCTGAAAAAGAATTAGGCAAGGAAGGAATGGGCAATAGGTAATGGTTTATAACTACTATTCCCCTATTCCCTATTGCCTCTTTGCCTATCGCTTGACTACATGTGTATTGAATTTTGCTTAACTACTTAGTCATTGAGCTTTCACCGATCGCTCTTTTCCATAACTGCTAAGTAAGTATGGTATTGGCTTCCAAGACCGATACCTGTGGTAAGTTTCTCCACGAGACACTTCGCGTAGCTTGCTTCCCCGGAGGAGTAGGCCAACACACCATATCTACGTTATGCAATTAGATACTTTATATTTACGATTTCAGGGTTTTTCCTGGGTAAGTGGTCTTTTTCGGATCTGTATCAAATCTATCTTCAGAATAGGTTTATTTGAAGAAAGTTGTCTTTGTCTGAGAAGTTGGATTTCTCTTTCAAACGCATTATTTCCTTGCCTAAAAAAGTCTTGAGATGTAGATGGAAACAAGTCACGAGATAAATTTTGAGCTTGTGCTGGAGTCAGATTAGGGATAGTTTGTTGAGCGTTAGCAGAAGTTTCCGCAACTAGCATAAAAGCTGTTGACAACACTAACATTTGTAGTTGTATACAATGATTTAATTTTAGATTGAACATAGTTAATACATCTATTGTGTGAATTTTGCGTATTATCAAGCCATCTTATTTTGGTCTGATGATATGTAAAATACAGTGATCGCTTTACAAATGACCTCCTACAAATGGGTTAATTTATTTCTATGAGTTCGATAAATAAATATAGGTTACGTTAAGCAACCTAGATATGTTCCATATTTAACTGACATGATATGGGCGGGTATGATACCCAAATGACAAGGGTTTGACCCAATTCCAATATGCAAACTAAATGTTTTTCAACTTGACCAAAAGGCCGCTTTGCATAGGGGAATCCAATATTTGTGTTGCTTTGTTGGGTTGCGCTGCGCTTAGCCCAGCTTACTTTTTTCAGCGTAGTGCTATATATTGACTGAGCGCTCCTTGCTCAGTTAGGGTTGAGAAAAATTCATTGTATTTTTTGTTTAAAATTTATATCTATACTATGTGGAGTTTTAACGATGTCTAGTGATGCAATTATTCAATCTGAATTATTAGACAACGAAGTTGACAAGCAACACAAGCCCCGCCAAATTCTGAATATGCAAGAATTAAGTCCTTTGAATCATCGCTATAACTGGAAGGGGCTGGTTCAATTGGCTGGACATTTAACCGTTATGGGAGTTAGTGGTTACGTATGGGCAATGAACTTTGGCAATTGGTTATTAGCAATACCAGCACTAGCAATCTACGGCTTTTGTCTAGCTTCTATGTTCGCACCTATGCATGAATGCGTTCACAGAACTGCTTTTGCAAACAATCGTTTGAATGATATTGTGGCTTGGTGTGCAGGTTTACTTTCATTTTATAACAGCACATTTTTTCTCTACTACCACAACTGGCATCACCGCTATACTCGTGTTCCTGACAAAGATCCAGAACTGACCGATCTCAAACCAAGCAATTTAGGTAAATACTTATTAATAATTAGTGGTTTACCCTGGTGGTTAGGCAAAATCGGTGGGCATTTTCGGGCTGCTTTTGGTCAACTTGATGATTGCCCATTTGTGCCACAAACAGCACGAGCTGAAGTTATTCGCTCGACTCGTTGGCAATTAGCTGTTTATGCGGCAGCGATCGCTATCTCCATTGCAGCAGGTGAGCCTTGGTTTTTCCTCTATTGGCTGCTGCCTTTGCTTGTCGGTCAACCAATTCTGCGTTTTATTCTGTTGGCAGAACACACAGGTTGTACTCTTAATGCTAATCTGTTGACAAATACCCGTACAACGCTGACGCTGTTTCCTGTACGATTTTTGATGTGGAATATGCCATTTCATGCAGAGCATCATTTGTACCCATCAATTCCGTTTCACGCTCTACCTACAGTTCATCAACAGTTGAGTTCACACTTCACCCACATTGAACCGGGCTATATAAAAGTTAACTGGGATATTGTTGGTGAATTCGGGCGATCGCCATTATAATAACCAAGCCCTTCAGGACACCAATAGGGAAAGAATTAGCCCTGTATGCAACGATAAAACACCATTATTTAGGCATTGCTGATTAAGATATGGATTTACCGGGCTTCCAGCGCTAAGACAATACTTAGCTTCTTTGCTTAATCAACTAGAAATCTACTGTAGATTGTAAAATTATGAATTCAGAATTATGAATTAGCATGACCAAGTATTTCCGCTCCAATGTTGATGCAATGGCTAGCTATATTCCTGGTGAGCAGCCTCAACGTGGAACGCAGATCGTTAAACTCAACAGTAATGAGAACCCCTATCCTCCCTCCCCTGCGGCATTAGCTGTGCTGCAAAATATCGATGGAGAATGGTTGCGACGGTATCCAGAACCTTTCGGGGGAGAATTTCGCCAAGCTGCTAGTAAAGTCTTAGATGTTCCTAGTGATTGGATAATTGTCGGAAATGGCAGCGATGAATTGTTAAGTGTAGTGATTCGAGCTTGTGCAGAACCCGGACGCAAGGTAGTTTATCCAATACCTACTTATGTCCTTTATCGCACATTATCTCAAATGCAGGATGCGGATATTACTGAAATATCCTACGATGAAGATTATAGTTTACCGTTAGAAGAATTGATTGCTGTCAATGGGTGTGTAACATTTATTGCCTCGCCTAATAGCCCATCGGGGCATGTGGTGGCAATAGATGACTTGCGAAAACTAGCCAGCCAGTTATCTGGAGTTTTAGTAATTGATGAAGCTTATATAGATTTTACTGAAGAGAATGCGTTGGCTTTGGTAAAGGAATATGAAAATGTGATTGTGATTCGGACACTTTCTAAGGGATACTCGTTAGCGGGATTACGATTAGGATTTGGGGTGGCAAATCCCAAACTGTTGCATGGATTGTTTAAAGTCAAAGATAGCTATAACATTGATGCGATCGCCTGTGCAATTGGCACTGCTGCAATTACTGACCAAGCTTATAAAAATGCTTGTGTGGCAAAAATTAAAGCATCGCGAACTAAGCTAGCAGCAGATTTAAAACAATTAGGTTTTCGTATTTGGGATTCACAAACTAACTTTTTGCTGACACAACCTCCAGCAGGAAACGCCGAATATCTTTATCAAAAACTCAAGGAACAAGGAATTTTAATCCGCTACTTCAAGCAGCCAGGACTAGAGGATAAATTACGCATCACTGTTGGGACTGATGAACAAAATCAGGCTTTAGTGGAGGCACTAGTTTCTTTGTTAGAAACGGTAGGAGTGCGTAGGCGCAGCCCGTCGTAGACATCGCTTGACTCAAACAAAAAGGCGATCGCAACCTTGATCGCCTTTACCTCTAACAACTGATCTCTGCCGTCACTTGTTTGAACCAGCTTGTGGTGCTGGTGGATTTGTTCATCGCCGTAGACAATAATGGATTGCTGGCGATCGGTAAGTGGTTAAGTTCTTCTGGCTGAATAGGTATAGACATCGCGACCACTTGATGGTCTTGCTCTCACCCAGATAACAGTCCAATCACCTTGCACCCTGTCACTAAGATTAACATCGTATGTTGCATTTCCCCATTTTGCTGGAAACCCTCCTGAAATAGTTTCAGCTTGACTAGGAGAGAGTTCCTCAACATAACAAAAGTTAGTAATCATTTTGAGCGCTCCTTTGCTAGGAATGTATTAAATGTCTCAAAAGACAGAAGAGATTAACTCAAATTTCTCAAAACTTAGTTGCTCTTGAATAAGCTAAATAGCTCTTCTTGTCTTTTCGTAGCTGCTCTAGGTTTTCTGATCTCTAAGCCTCTTCTAAGAAACATTTCTGTTTTTTTACATTCATTGGAAATGCGTAGACGCAAAGCGTCTTGTCGTCAGATCTCACATTCCTCGAACGCTTCTGTCACTTTCGGAAAACAACAAACGAATACAGACTCTGGAGCTTTTATTTAACCAAAGTTTGAGGCTTTATTTTCTAACATGAATTAAAATTTGCAGCCAAAAGGTGAAACACAAAGCTTCAAAAGGCTTTCAGGAATTAGGTTCTCCCACTATGACAAAAGAAGGCTAAGATGAACTACTATCATCTAGAACGAAGACTTGATGCACAAGTATTTCCAAACTCAAAAACGTACTTCTACCGTCTACTATTAGCAGTAGAAGTAAGTCAACCTAAAAAAACATAAAATAGACTCGCTCCCTTTTCTATAAAGGAATAGGAAAATTTCCCTTACCTACAACTGGAGGGGTCTTTAGTTTAATTTGGTTGACCTAGTTACCATTATTTGGGAATTAGATTTGCAAGAGATAATCTATTTGTTAGATTTCTTAGATCATTTTCGCCTCTAAAACCATTTCCGTCTCCATTTCCGTCTTCAGGACTGTCTTGTCCCCCAGATAAAAGCTGCTGTTCTTCTGTGGTTAACTCCACAAGTAAATCCAATGTACTGATTTGCTTTGACATAATTAATTACCTCACTTACTTGATAAGGTGATAATCACCTTCACTTGAATATAAGAAACTTTTGTCCTCAGTTCATAAGTCAAAAGGTATAACTAGGTTCTATCTTTGTTCTACCTTCTGATATTTTCAAAAACTAATTATTAACAAAAAATAGTGATTTACAAAACAAATATTGAATGATTAGTTTAATAGAATGAAGGCGATCGCAGTCTCAAAGGATGTTTGGAAAGCCAGTAGAACGAAGATGTCTGCGATGCCTTCTATAGGAGAGGGTTACCTAATGACGAGCGTAGCCATTGCTAAAAAATAGTATAAAATTTACACAGGTAGTAAAGAAACATGTGCTGAAACTATTTTCCATCCTCCGGGAAATCTATACCAAGTCTGGCTTTGTCGCCCGAAACGTTCTACACCATTAATAATGCGGCGAAACTCTAAAGTCACGGTTGCTGTATCTTTGCCAAACGTGACAACTTTAAGATTCGAGATTTGTCGGTCTATTTTTGGATTTGGTCGATTCTGGCGAAAGTTACGAATTTCATCGCTACCATAGAGATTTTCTGTTACCCCGAAACGCACCACTTCAGGCGCATCCCAAAACAAAGTATCCATCACTTCTAAATTATTATTACAAAGCGCTTCCTCATATTGAAGATATAAATCAGTCACTTCAGCTACAATGCCAGGGTCATTTACTGTGGTCATTGTTGTTACCAACTTTTGATTCTAAGACTAATTATGAACTTTTTGACGAACCAAATCACGGAAGGTGGAGACTTGCTGCATAAACAAGAGTGACCCAACAACACAAACACTAGCAACTAGAGTAACAGTATGAATATTTTTGATGCCTAAAAATGATAAAGTTGCCAGCATTAAAATTCCTAGATCGGCTCCAAAAAAACCGCCATAGATTGCGATCGCTAATTGAGGGCATTATTTTGAGCGATAAATTAGAAATTAGGAATTACAAGTGCTGGAATATTTTCTGGACAATGAGCTATCAAATCAGCGCCATGAGTTTTTAATTCCTCCTCAGTTCCATAGCCGTAAGTGACACCAATTGCAGCAATATGATTGCGCTTGGCTCCAATCATGTCGTGTTGGCGATCGCCAACCATCACCACACTAGAAGGCGAAAGATTTTCTGTGAGTAAAATATGGGAAATTAAGTCAGTTTTGGCGCTCCGAGTGCCATCAAATTCACTACCATAAACGCCATCAAAAAGCAATGATAAAGAAAAATGTTCAATAATCCGCGTAGCGTAGATATGTGGTTTTGAAGTGGCAACAAAAGTTTTATAGCCAGCAAAACGAATCGCTTTTAAAGTTTCTGTAATCAGCGGATAAAGCGAATTTTCAAATAATCCAATTGTGGAAAAGCGACTCCGATAAAGTGAAAGTACCTTCTCAATCAACGCATTATCTGAAGTCTTGAGTAACTGCGAAAAACTATCTTTGAGCGGAGGCCCAATACACCAATCCAATTCCTCAGCCTCCGGTGCTATATAACCGAGTTCAGATAAAGCATACTGAATACAGCGAGTAACACCAAGCTTAGGATCTGTCAATGTTCCATCTAGATCGAAAAGGATAGTATCAGCAATCATATTTCGTACTAATTTATAATTAAAAATAAGTCTAAAGCTATAAGTTTTATTTTATATATCCCTAAAAAACTAATTCATTAATAATTTTGATTTTTAACTTTTGACTTCCGCATTACGGTACTAGTCCCCATACTTCCTAATTTTAAGTGATTTAAAAAAGCTTTCTCCACTAAGTAAAGCAATCCCAAATGTAACAACACTAATCCCCATAATTTGAGTCAAGTTTAAAGTTTCGTTAATCGCTCCCCAGGCTACTATTGCGGTTAAAGCTGGACTACTAGAACCGATTATTGATGCGGTAGTTGCACCAATCATCCGAATACCCAAATTGTTTAAAGTGTGCCCGATAAAGCTAACTAAACCAGAAAAGATACTACCAATCCACACAGGTGTCCAGTCAAGTTGAGCAGTGGAAACTGGCCAGAACAATAAGCTAATACCGGAAAGTATTAGGGTACAAGCAAAGCTGATCCAAGTGAAGGGAACTGGATGGAATTTTTCCAAACATTTTTGGGCGATAACGTTATAAAAAGCATAAACAACCCCAGCACTAATACTCGCTAAAATGCCAAATAAAATGGTATTATTGCTGTGGTTTCCAGAATATTTCGGAATAACAAGAACGCACCCCAGCAAAATAATTCCTATCACCAGCCAACGAAAAAATGTAGGGCGTTGTCCAAAAAACTTCCAGGATAGCAACGCCGTAAACACGGGATATATGAAGAAAAGGGTCGTAGCAATTCCAGTGGGAATCAGACCAATAGCAATGTAGAGTAAGGCAATGTAAACAAACATTAATACTCCACAGCTAAACGCTTGAATTAGAACATTCCGATGTTGGCGAACGAACAACTCTCGTAACTCTATAAAAGCAGATGGATATAGCTTGAATGCCAGAGATGCCATGAGTGGAACCACGAGTAGCATTCGCATAAACATCAGCAAGAATGAATTCTGCAAATCCGGTTTAACGTATCCACCAAGTAAATATAAATTGAGTACAAGATGTTCTGAAAACAAAACTCGCACAGTAACATTGTGAAACGCCAAAACAAAGGAGGATAGAAGAACTGTCAGGATGCCTAACACGCAAAAAAGGTTTTTTAAAACCCGATTGTATTGCCCAAACCACTGGACTGACAGACCAAACGAAATTTGAGTTTTTAGGACTCTGGTTTCGTCACTTGTAGGGACGGCCGCCCAGAAAATTCATCATACCATTGAGCAAGTTTCGGATACTTCTGTCGCCATTGCAATTCGGGCAGACGAATTTCTAACCCTAGTGCAGAGGCGAGAGTGATATGAGCCAGCTTAGGAGTTTGGTCGAGTTTTTCTGAAATTTTCTCAAAGTAGTCTAGAATTCGCAAAGCACGCGATCGCTCTAGCTCAATTACCTGTGGTGATTGCTCACTTTCGGTACGCAGTATTCGCTCCCGTGCCCAAGTACTAATACCATCGATAAATGCAGTTGTGATGCCTTCAAGCTGTTGCGAAAATCCGTCAGAATCATCAGCAACAATTTTGATTTCAGGATTTAAGCGATTTAGATAGCTAACAATGATTCGGGTTTCACTCAAGATGAATCCGTCATCAGTCGCTAGAATTGGCACTTTACCTGTCGGGTTGTAATTGAGTAATTCGCTATTGGGATCGCGCACCGTAACTTCTTGCAGTTCCACGCGATCGCTTAAATTTAGCTCAATGATTGCAACTCTAACTATGCGGGCGTATTGAGATTTTTCTGTGTAAAAGAGTTTCATATCGGATCTCGTACAGTGACTTTCTGCATTTCAATGCGATCGCTCAGATTCAGTTCTAGTGCAGTTACCCGTGCTATATGTGCGTAGGGAGAATTAGGTGTATAGAAGAGTTTCATGAAAAAGTGCGGTCGCTGTTTTAAAGTAAAACTATACTCTTAGCAAAATTATCTGGAAGCACCCGCCAATTCAGGCGATGCAACTTTGCTGAACTGATTTAACGGACGAGGTAAACCAAGATTCTCGCGCAGGGTACGGCCTTCATATTCGGTGCGGAATAAACCCCGGCGTTGCAGTTCTGGAATCACCAAATCGACAAATTCATCCAAACCACCAGGTAGCCAAGGCGGCATAATGTTAAATCCATCAGCACCATCGTTAACAAACCAGTCTTCGATCTGGTCAGCAATTTGCTCTGGTGTTCCCAGAATTGTCCGATGTCCCCGTGCCCCAGCAATCCACAAATACAGTTGTCTAATTGTTAAATTCTCTCTACGGGCGAGGTCTGTTATCAGCTGCAAACGACTTTTGCCACCATTGGTATCTGGCAAATCTGGCAGTGGTCCGTCTAATGGGTATTTCGATAAATCGTGTCCGCCTATAAGTGCTGAAAGTAATCCTAATCCAACCGACGGATGAATCAACTCTTGAAGTTGCTCGTACTTTTCTTTGGCTTCCTCCTCAGTTCTACCAATTACCGGAAATATACCAGGCATAATCTTTAGATGATCGGGCGATCGCCCGTATTTGGTCAGTCTGTCTTTGACACTAGAATAAAAGGTCTGGGCTTCAGCAAGAGTTTGCTGGGCAGTAAAAATTGCTTCTGCTGTTTGTGCCGCTAGATCTTGCCCAGCCTCGGAAGAACCAGCTTGCACAATCACCGGATACCCTTGAATGGGGCGGGCTACATTCAACGGGCCGCGCACTGAGAAATGTTTACCTTTATGATTGGGAACGTGTAGCTTGTCAGGGTCGAGGTAAATACCTGATTCTTTGTCGCGTAAAAAGGCATCATCTTCCCAACTGTCCCAAAGCTTGGAAGTAACTTCTAAAAATTCCCTCGCCCGTTCATAACGCAGTGCGTGTTCTAAATGTTCTTCTCGGCTGAAGTTTTTCGCTGCGGCTTCAGCAGAGGAGGTGACAACATTCCATCCAGCACGACCACCACTCAAGTAATCTAGTGAAGCAAACTTGCGGGCAAGGTGAAAGGGTTCGTCATAAGTAGTTGATGCCGTTGCCACCAAACCGATATGCTCTGTCACCACAGATAGTGCAGATAATAAAGTTAGCGGTTCAAAGTGGACGCTGAATTGTCCCGAACGACTAAAAGCTTCTCTTCCTTTTCCTTGATCCCAAACTGCTAAACCGTCTGCAAGAAAGAGCATATCAAATTTCCCGCGTTCCGCTGTCTGTGCCAGCCGCTTGTAATGCTGAAAATTCAGACCTCCGTCTGCTTGAGCGTTGGGGTGTCGCCAAGCCGCTACGTGATGACCTGAACCCGGTAGAAATGCACCTAATTTAAGTTGTTTTTTCTGACTCATTTTTTATTTCTACGAACTTAATGCTTTTTCAACTGAGTTAATAATTCGTTTCGGCACATCTAGGGACTGGGGATTAGGGACTAGTGATTAGGAAGAAGTTTCTAATCAAAATTACCCAGTCCCCAGTCGCCAATCCCCAATCCCTCTTACACTGCAACTGCCTCGCGTCGGTTATATGCAGAAGAGTCACCCTTGATGGCTTGACTTTGTTTACCATCAATACCAACTGGAACGTCGCCAACAATTGTCACTCGTTGAACGTGGCGCGGTTGATTGCCGTAATCTGCAACTGCATAGTGTTGAGTCGCGCGGTTATCCCAGAATGCCACATCACCAACTTCCCAACGCCAACGAACTGTATTTTCGGGACGGGTTACATAAGCTTGCAACAGTCTTAAAATATCGTCGGATTCAGTCGTTGATAGACCACGGAACTGGCGAACAAAGCCACCAATAAATAACCCACGTTCCCCAGATTCAGGATGAACTCGTACTACTGGGTGAAGTGTCTCATATACCGTCGAAGTGAAAACAGCCCGATAAGCCTTCACGTCTTCAGGAAGGTCGAATCCAGTTGCATAATCATAGGCGTTGCTATGTACTGCCCAAAGGTCATCTGCAAGACTACGCAGATGATTTGGTAAATCTTGGTACGCAGTTACAGAGTTTGCCCAGATAGTATCGCCTCCAGCTTGAGGAATAACGAGTGCCCGCAAAATAGAGCCAAGGGGAGGACGGTCTACAAATGTGACATCAGTGTGCCAACTGTTGGCACGGGAAGTAGTTTTGCCGTAATTCAAATCCAGAACTTCTGGATGGTCTGGAAGTGATGGAACGGTGGGGTGAGCTGTAGTGACTTCACCAAATCTGCGAGCGAACGCTACCTGTCCGTTGGCATCAAGTTGCTGTTGATCGCGGAAGAAAATTACTTTGTATTGAACTAACGCTTTGCGGATATCACTGATAATTTCGTCGCTGAGGTTACTACTCAGATTCACGCCAATGATTTGGGCACCAATACGTCCGGTAACTGGTTTGATGTCAAAGTGTTGCGAACTCATGTGTTTGTTTCTCCTGAAGAGTTTGTGTTGAAATTGAAGTTTTCGAGGCTCTGCAATCCGCTCTTATTAATTAGATAGGACTTATGCAAGAACTCTCTGAAACTCTTATTTGTCTATGTCCTTTGCCCCCTATCCTCCACCTCCTAATACCGCAAGGCGGAAGTCAAAAGTCAAAAGTCAAAAGTATTATGGAATAGGTTTTTTAGGGATTTTAAATGGTTGCTCTATTTACGCCGTGGCGTACTAGCCTGTTAAACACCAGGAGTAGAACCACCATCAACGATAATTTCTGTTCCTGTAATCGATGCAGCTAAATCGGATACCAAAAACAGCGCCAGGGCGGCAATTTCTTCTGGCTGGGCGATTCTTTTTAAAGGAATAGTTTGGAGGCTTTCCGCCTTTGCTTGCTCGATGGTGATTCCACGCGCTTGGGCGTTCTGCTGAGCTAAACGTTCAGCACGCTCAGTAGCTGTAGCACCAGGTGATATGGCATTAATCCGAATGTTGTACTCGGCTAACTCTTTAGAAATGCCTTTTGTGAAGTTGAGCAGAGCTGCATTGCTTGTACCACCAGCTAAAAAGCTAGGGCGAGGTGTACGTGCTGCACCGCCGACTATATTAACAATCCGTCCATCACCGCGACTTTTTTGATGGGGTACAACGGCTCTGACTAAGCGAATGTAGCCCAATAGTTTTAAATTCCAAGCATCCAAAAACAAATCATCACTTGAGTTGAGGAATGACCCCGCACGGGCTGAACCGGCGTTATTAATCAAAATATCAATCTGACCAAACTGTGCCAGAGTTGTTGACACAACTTTCTCAACATCCTCAGCTTGAGTCAGGTCAGCACTGATGGAGATGACTTTCGCTCCTAGGGTGGGTAGCGACTGAATTGCACTGACCGCATTTTCTAATCGTTCTGGGTTACGAGCTGCGATCGCTACATTCACACCTTCACTATACAAAGCTTTGGCGCTCGCTAAGCCAATCCCTGCACTTCCTCCTGTAACAATGGCTGTTTTACCTGATAGTTTTAGTTCTAAGCTCATACAAAGTTATACCATTTGGGGTTTTAGATTTTGGATTTGGAACAGCATTGTGAACCTAAGTTTAGTAAATTACTCTTCCACAATCCTTTTTCAATTTAAAAAAATGTGATTTATTTGTCATAATCCGCTATTTTTTGCTCTGCTTTATTAAGCATAAAATATTCATTTTATAGATGCGATTTGTCGCGTTTCAAATACTTCAAATACCTCATCTCAAACCAATAATATTGCTGATTGAGAACCTGTATTATGGATGTTCAAAATCCCTCGCCTTTCTTCGGATGTACAACCCAAAAGTATTTTGATTTCTGTATCGCGCTTTTCCAAGTCAACGCTACAGATGAGGGCGGTGACTGTTCTACTTGATAAGCTTCCTATCCAGACATCTATATCAGCTTTATCTCCAGAATGAGTATCTTCCAAATATCCATAATCTAGAGGATAAATAAAGGATGGATAACGTGGATGTGGTGTCCCTCTTGGACGATCTATTTTGATATTACTAGCAGTGACAAGCTGGTCTAATTTTAACCAGAATTCAGCATAATTTGTATTTTCTAATTTGTAATTCATAATTATTATACGCCTGAAATTAGGCGGGTCTAAACAATGAGTTTAGTTCTATGAAAAAACAATAAATTACGAATTACGAATTATTCCGTAATACTCAATTGGAAATGTGCAATACAGCCTTGCCAGGAAAACTCCTGTCGAGTAGTTTTTGGGCTACGTCAGCTATTTCTGTCCAAGAAGCTTCTAAATCAATGTGAGGACGTAACTGACCTGCTTCTACTAAACTCAAAAGCCTTTTTAGTCCGACTGCTGCTGATTCAAATCTCAGTTCATCGAACAAACGTAAACCATACAAACTCACGCCACCAGTCCCGAAAAATTGAGCAGCGTTGAAGGTCACTTCAGCACCCCCAGAAACTCCATACAGCACAGTTTTTCCATCCTGAGCTAGTAAGCCAAGGGCTATACCCAAAGTCTTGCCACCTACTGACTCTACAATCAGATGATAAGGGCCGTATTCCTTTGCCGGTGAGAGGTCTTCACCAATCACTACCGATTTTGCCCCTGCTTCCCTCACCAGAGTCTCATAACCACCTTGGCGAATGTGTGCCACGACTTGCGCCCCTGATAGTCGTGCCAATTGAATCGCAAAGTAACCAACGCCTCCTGATGCACCTGTAACCAGAACAGGACGACCTAAAAGTGAGCCGCCTTTCAGCAGGGCATGGTAGGCAGTTAAACCCGCTACAGGCAATGTGGCAGCTTCAGCAAAGGATACCGATGGCGGTACTTCTGCTAGGGTGTTGCTGGGAACAGACACGAGTTCTGCCCAAGCACCGCTGCGGCGTAAGCCAACTACACGCGCTCCTTGAGGAGGTCCTGACCCATCAATGGCAGGAGTTTCGATTACACCAGCAAAGTCCCAACCAGGCTGCCAACCAGCCTCAGCAGTGGTTGAACGTTTGACTTCTCCCCGGTTCAGGGAAATCGCTACTACCCGAACTAAAGCTTCATCTGAAGCAGGCTGTGGTGCAGCCACTTCACTCAGTGCCAAACGCCCTGGCACATTGGGGTCAACAATCACAGCACGTATTTTGCTCATAAGGTTGCCCTGGCTTAGAGATTAATTTCTAGATCGTTGGTTCGCAATTTATTGCTTCCAAGAGATCGACTTGATGGATTATCTATTCTTTTTTTACTTTGAATTCCTGCAACTAGGTTAATGATATCTATAAACTACGGTAAATTTATCAATTTATCGTATTTTGTGTACGTAAAAAGAAAATTATCACAGAAGACTAGAACAATCAAGCATCTTGCGAAAAGATTTGTTTCATAAATATCTGCATCTATCACCGTGCTGTAATCTAAATAGCTCGCCAAGATAAATTGGCAAGGAAAGAAGAAAGGTTTTTAATCCCTTTCCCCAGTTCTCAGCGTTTTCCTTAAACTGTGACTTTCGTACCGTCAAATTTAGTAAACGTAAAACCTCTGAATCGTTCGTTATATCCAAGTCTTTCATCCCTAAGGAGGCTAATGGCAACCTCTTCTCCCAAAGCTAAGGCCGCTGAACCATCAGAACGCCAATGGATACCGCCGTTACCGCGACCGATAGCATAGTTAGTTGCTAGCTTATTTAACTCACCGCCTACGGTCAGAGGCGGGCCGCTGTAGGAAATTACTTTTGTGGGGTCGTTGGGGTCAGGTATGACTGGGTTGGGAATAACATAGTTCTCGTCAAAGAATGCTTTTAACAGGGTGACATTGACACCAGCAGTGGCCGCAGCACCACCTGTATAGGAAGAATGGATTGGTGCAGCTTCTGGATATGCTTGAGGTAACAGATAAGTGCCGAAGGTTTTGAAGGTCGAAGCTAAAGCTTCCGAATTTAAGACTTCAGGATTAATCGGATACTGAGTTTTATTGACAATGTTGGTGTAAATTAGCCCACCATATGCCTCTGGGCGCAGAATGCGGTGTACATAAAATTTCTGCCAGTATGATGCTCTAATCACACGCGAACTACCCAAGTTGAGCAAAGCTTGTAAATGTCCCACAGCAAAGGTGGCAGCAGAACCAACTTGGGTCGGGGAATTGACATATGGATTGGCTGGATTCAATGGTGTGCCAATGCTACCAAGAATCAAGGAGGCTCCCAAGTAAGTAGGACCACCAATGTGAGCATACTCACCTAAATCGCGAACCGTGACTATGTAACGGTTAATCGGATCGTAGTTGATTGACTTGCCTGAAGTCCCTCCATTCTGAACGGTCAGCCATTCATTGAAATCGATAAGAAAGTCATTGCCAGGAAGAGCAGTACGAATTAGCGGCGAAACAGACTGGGTTCCCCAAGCAATAGTCCGTAGTAGAAATTGTGAGATGTAAGGGCCGTCTAGTACTCCTGGGGGAGTAACATATTTTGCAGTCTTACCAGAGCTATCATTGCGATCAACGTAGTTGACGCTACCACGAAATAAAGTTTGAGGAGTCACAAAACCATTTTGTTTTGGACCTCGGAATGCTGAAAGCTTGTTCAGGTCTGCGACGGCTGCCAAAACTTTCGGGTCGTCTGTATTATTTTGGAACTTGGAATAAGGTACATCACGTAGTAAGGCTTGCCAGTAGAGTTCAACAGCTTCAGCAGCTCTATCTGCACTACCTAGAGCTGGTGGTGGTGGTACTGCTATCTGGGCTGCATTGATGCCTTCCAAGCTAATTGCCAGAGGCCCTTGAGGATTGACCAATTTTCTGCCATCACCCAAGATGATATTTTCAAAATCATCTGGGTTTTGTGTTGTCAGTGCTTTGGTCAAAGAATTATAAGCTTTCAATATGACTTCACCCCGTCCATCGTGGGGTAGTCCCCTACTGTCGGAGCCGATTTTGTTGGCATATCGCTCCTCGTCACCATTGGTCGGATGCGGCGGAATGGGAATATTGGTTCCGAGTCTTGCTGCTTCAAGACGCACTTGAAAAGCTTTATTAACAAACTTCTTATAGTTGAAGCTTGATTTTCCATAAGGCCCGGAAGGATTTGTGGCTTGGGCAATGTCTCCTCCCTTTTTGGAGGACACAGTTGAACCTAAAACTCCTCCAACGGTGCTGGCGAATGTAAATAAACCCACACGCCCTAGAAATGAACGTCTACTACCACGAGTAAAAAAGAAGCGTCTGCTACCTGAAGTACCTACTTTGGGTTGCTGAGGCTGCGTTATTTGGGTCTGAGATTGAGCATCTTGACCGGAGTTTTGGTGATAATTGGGATCTATTTGCATCTGAAGATATCTCCACTGGCAAAAACAATACAAAAATTCAGCTATTAGTGAATCAATCAGTAACTTTAAGTCACATATTTGAAACACCCACTAATTGAAGAAGGGAGTAACCTGAGGGAATTTGTTACAACAGAGAGCAGGCTTAAAATTCTCTTTGTGTCGGGGTTTAGCGCTCAGTTTATGTTCTAACTAACCTGATAATTGCTATATCAAAGCTAGAGCCACTCTACAGGAAAGTAATTTGCACTTTTAGTTATTATTCTGGGCATTTACTTATGCTATTCAAGGCTCGATCGCATAGCTTTTACACTTCTACAGTTTTCATGAAATCGATAGCATACGCTGTGGTTAAAAATGTGCGATCGTACATTTTTAACCACGATCATTTTGCAGTTCAATAAATAATATACTGTAAATCTATCGATTTACCGTTATTTTTGGTTGTTAAATCAAACTTTCTCACAAACACCTCTGAAAATCAAGTATTTTTTACAACAATTTAGGCACTACTCTGAGTTTCTTTAAAAGCAAAGCTGTTTATTAAGGCAAAAGGCAAGAGGCAACGGTTAATTGCCCCTTGCCTATTACCTATTGCTTTTGTTTTAACTATGTAACTATTCCCATATCTACGTAAATTGGATGTACTATTCTTTTAATAGTGCCTAGTTTTCTACTAAAGAAATAGGCTCCTACAATGCAACAAGCACCGCCAAATAATAAAGCATTGGTTACACCGATGCGATCAGCCAGCCCTCCAAAGAATAAATTGCCGAAAGGTAGAACTCCTAAAAAACCAGTTGTAAATATACTAGTTACTCTACCTCTTTTATTTTCATCAACAATAATTAGTTGCAGAAAATTACTAATTGAAGCCAAAGTTAAAGTAGTACTCATGCCTATGAGAAACATAAATACTAGACAAATTTCCAAATTTTCGATGCGCGAAAATACGATTAATGATAAACCTAAAATTGCCGCAGATCGCGCGATAATATCTTCCAGCCCTATGGCTTGTTTTCGGGAAACTAGATAAAATCCTGATATGATAGAACCAAGTGCTGAAGCTGTCATCAAAAATCCCATAGTTTTAGCATCACCTCTCAAAATTTCTTTGGCAAAAATAGGCATTAAATTTACGTGTGTCATTGCCATAAAACAAATCACTATTTGTAAAGTTAATACAGATTTTATCGGCAGAAAATCATATGCAAAAACAAAGCCTTCTTTAAGATTTTGCCAAATTTTTGTTTTTTGTTCTGATAAGTTTTTGAGAACAGGCTTGACTTGAATAGTTAAGATAGCAGATAAGAACGGCAAATAGCTAATACTATCTACCAAAAAGCATGAAGCGGCTCCAGAACTTGCAATTAGTAAACCCCCAATCATCGGACTAACAAACTTAGCAGTGTTAATTAAGAAGGAATGGGAGGCCATGGCGCTGTAAATATCTGCTTTTTGATCTACCAGTCTCGGAATAATTACTTGACGTGCTGGTAGATCAAAAGCTTTTACTGTTCCTTGAAGTGTGCCAATGATAATAATCGAAGTAACAGTGATGCGATCGCTAATAGTTAAAAACGTTAGTGTAGAAGATAAAATAATAGATGCTAGCTGAGTAGTTAGTAAAACATATCGTAAGTTCCAGCGATCTAATAATACTCCTACTAGAGGTGTAATTATCAAGCCCATAGCTTGATTTGTGAATCCAGCTATACCCACTAAGATAGCTGAATTAGTTAATTGATAAACTAACCATACTAAAGCAATCTGTGTCATCCAAGAGCCAAAAAAAGATAAGCTCTCACCAATAACAAAACAAGTAACATTCGGAGATTTAAGTGCAGATGGAAGTTCAAAAGGCACAAACTTTAATTTGGCTTTTGGAAAATTTTCTCTATTACTTGGTAACATTGGCTTTTCCCTGTTCAAAAATATTTTTAGCCATATTTTTACGGAATTAATATTGATGTATTTTCAGCCCAAAGTTAGAGTTTGTTTAAAAAGTGGTGACTGAAATACCCCAACCTTTAGAGCCTCCTAAATCCTCCTTATAAAGGAGAACTTTGAGAGGGTTATTCCCCACTTTTTAAGGGGGCTACGGGAGGATCTGGATACAAGCGTAGACTTTTGAAATATGCTTTTAGGCGTTTAATTATTTACTGATTTCGCTAATTCTCCGGCGCGTTTATAGTCTTACAAATAAAAAAGACAGCAATTTTATCCTCTTGTTGTGATGAACATGAGGAATTTAGAAGACTTATACAAAGTCCTCAGAATGTTTTTGAGAAAGCTTCGCTAGGCTTGTACATCACAAGCCCTAAAGAATAGTTAACTTTGCTTAATGTTAGATTAACAGAAAGTTTGCATCCTTAGTATCTGCTTAAAAAAATCCACCTGTCAAATTAATACAAGGTGAGTAAGCATCATATCATGTCTGTTGAGGAACGACAATTATCGCAAGACAAGGAGATGAGGGAAAAAGAGGAAAGAGCTATCCTTCCCCTCTGCTCCCCATCCCATCGTCTTTTCCATGCCTAATGCCCTTTCTTTGTTTAATCTTATGAAACTCAAGCGTTTTTTCTGGATAGCTATTTTAAGCATCACTACATTGATAGGTGTGATGATGCCTGGAAAAATTCAGGCGCATACATCATCAAATACACTATTTCAAACATCTACAATTAGCGCTCTGTCTGTAGGAATTTATGAGGGAAATACTAATTTTCAACAGTTAAAAAAATACGGTGATTTTGGTTTGGGTACAGTCAATTATCTTGATGGAGAAATGATTGGATTAGATGGTAAATTCTACCAAGTTAAAGCTGACGGAGTTGCGTCTATTATTCCTGATGCGATCGCAAGCCCTTTTGCAACAGTCACCTTTTTTAAACCAGAAAAATTAATTCGTCTAGCAGGGCAGATGAATTATCAGCAATTCCAAGAATCTTTGGATCGGCGCTTAACCACTAAAAATCATCCTTATGCAATTCGTATTCAAGGTAATTTTCCTTATCTAAAATTTAGAAGTGTTCCCAAACAAAGCTCGCCCTATCGTCCTTTGGCAGATGCGCTAAAAGAACAATCTGTTTTCGAGTTAAGGAATGTGAATGGTACTTTAGTAGGATTTCGTACACCCAAATATATGGAAGGAGTGAATGTAAAGGGCTATCATTTTCATTTTTTAACTGCAAATCGTAAAACTGGAGGACATATTTTAGATGGGCAGTTTCAAAATGCTAAAGTAGAGATTGATACTATATCAAATATTGAGATGAATTTGCCCAAAACTGCTGAATTTGACCAAGCTGATTTGGGAGATGGTAGACCGGACGTTAAGTAAATATTGTTGGATCAAAGCTATGTCACTACCAGAAACTATTGCCAAAGAAAAAGATACTCGTCCCCCTGTGGCGATTGGTCATGTGAGATTGTATGTGAGTAATGTATCGGAGGCCAGCGAATTTTTCGTCAAAATAGGACTGCGGCTAATTACCCAATCAGAACAAGTAGCTGTTTTAGAATTACGGGGAGGAACGCACTTAGTTTTAAGAACAACGCCAGAGGCTATTGTTTTTGGAACCAAAGCACCTTTTGATTTGATGGTAGATGATGTTTTTGCCACTAGAGATGCTTTTACAGAGTGGGGACTGACTGTTTCTGAGATCGAACCAGGCAGAATCCACAGTTCATTTACCTTAACTGGGCCAGATGGGTATGTATTGACGTTCAATTCCTCGCATACAGGCGGTAGAGAGGTTTAATCTGGGGAGATGGGGAGATAAGGTGAAAGATTTATTGCAAGTTTTTTCCCTATCTCCTTGTCCTCTTCCCTATACCCAATTCCTAGTCCCTAGTTCCCAAACTAGCCAACTATTACCCAGTACATCCCATCTGGTGCAACTAATCCAAAAGAAGGTTCGCCAAATTCGTTAGGGACGATGGGTGTAACGTCAGTAGCGTTGCTGGCAATGACGCGTTGATGGAAAGCCTCAATATCTTCAACTTGATAAGTGAAAAGGCTTATGCCCAATGAACCTGGTTGAGCATATTCGCGGCGATCGCTTGTAGGATAGAGTGGGCTATAAACTTGAAAAACTCCGACATTGGTCTTTGGTGAAGCGAAAACCGAAAGATAAAATTCTTGCCCTTCATCAAGCATCATAATCTGGCGAGTTGCGGCATTTTTATAGCCAGATAGTTTGGGGTTGTTCTCTGATGGCACAAGTCCAAAAACCTCTGTGTAAAAAGAGGTGAGGCTATGGTCGGAAGTGATGAAACTTGAGTGAGTCCCTTCACTCACTAATAGCCCAGAATTGGCATTAATAGTACCGTAACCAGGGCGGTTATAGTTATATCGCTGGAAAAATGCCTGTCGCGTCTCCTTGCCAATCACAAACATTTCCCGGACACCGACAAAGCGGTTATATAATCCCGTTCCCACATTGCCTACAAACTCAATGCCGCGCACTGGTTCGGTATAAATCCAGTCTCCACCGTTGGCCTTATCGTCGGCAAAGGCATCGGCAATCGCATAAATATCTTGAGTCAGAGAAGCAAACCAACGGCTACCTTCCACCACTGGCAAGGTATCACCTAGACCTTCATTGCGCGGTTCTTTCCACCACATTAACCGCACTAATCCATGATCTGATGAGTTGCCATTTTGCAGTCGCAGCGATATTAAATCTGAGGCATGACCGTAGAGTAATTTTGCCTGTTCTGCGGAAAATTCTCCTTTTTTGACCTCTCGATAGCCAAATTCATTCCAATATTTCAGAGTAGCTTCAATATCCTTTGAGCCAACACAATTTTCAAAAATGCCGCTAATCATTGTGATTTACCTGATAAATAGAGAAAATTTACATTATTCAGAATAATTGTGGTTGGAGAAAGGATATAGTTTCGACCTTAATTTGTAAATCTTGCTCTTCAAGCAAAGAAAATCACCAAATACTAGGAATGCCTTAAGCCGCATCGATAATGTCATCGCCGAGAGTACTTGTTGTACTACTTAATTCCGAAGTAGGTTTTTTCGGATTAATCCAATAAACTCGACTGGCATAATTTAGTTTCTCCTGGGAATAGGGAGTGGCGAAGATGAAGGAGTATGGGAGGTTCTTGAGGTAGAGGGAAATTTTGGAAGTTGCTAAATCATCCCGCATTTATACAAGCCACCATACAATCATCCTGCATTTATGCAACACCAGACTTTACTGTGTGTAGCGATGTGATTGAACTCATTGCATATACCTGTAATTTTGTCGAGTTATCGGTGTATTTTATATACTACCATGAATACAGATTAGCGATCGCCATTATCAATCCTATTGAGCAATTCCCTGAGAATGTTGCCATTTAGGCATTCAACACAGAGAAAAAAGTCGTATCCAAAGCTGCGGCAATTTGAACAAATACCTGGCTTGTTGTTGACTTGGGGTCAGCAAGTGTCAGGGGTTCTCCTGTATCACCTCCATTACAAATGCGGGGATCAATGGGAACCTCTCCCAAAAGAGGTGCTTTGAGTTCATCTGCCAATTTTTGACCGCCACCAGTACCGAAAATCGATGTTTTTTCGCCACTACTACTGATAAAATAGCTCATGTTCTCGATAATGCCGAGAACAGGAACCCCCACTTGGCGAAACATATGAATACTGCGGCGCACATCGGCAACAGCGACTTGTTGGGGAGTTGTTACTAATATCACCCCACAAATAGGACTTTCTTGGACAATAGTGATTTGGGCATCACCAGTACCGGGAGGAAGGTCTATTAATAAATAATCCAGTTCTCCCCATTCGACTTCGTGGATAAACTGGGTGATGATTTTGTGTAAGACTGGGCCACGCCATGCTAAAGGATGATCCGCTTCTGCCAACAATCCCACAGACATAACTTTAATGCCATAAGCCGACAAAGGTAAAAATTTCTGACCGTTGGGAGTATCAATAACTTGAACTTCAGATTTACCTAGTCCCAGCATTTGCGGAACATTGGGACCGTAGACATCAGCATCCAATAGACCAACTTTAGCACCAGTTAATCTTAAAGCAATAGCTAAATTAACTGCGGTTGTAGATTTTCCAACTCCCCCTTTTCCACTGGAAATTGCTAAGGAGGTTTTTACCCCCGGAATGGTGCAGAGTTGAATGTAAGTTTTTTTGCACCAAGATAAAAGTGATAATACTGTTTTAATTTCTGCTTCTAATTGTTGCTGGTGGGAACCGATATAAAGGCGCAGGTAAACATAGTCATCAACGATACGCAGATTTCGCACCATTCCTAAAGTCACAATGTCGTTTTTTAGAGCGGGTTCGATGATTTGCTTGAGAAGTTGGACGACTTCTTGCTGACGAGCAATTATCAGGGGATCGGGAGGAGAAGCTTGGACTTGTTGATGTGATGATATGGAATTATGCACCATAATTTTTGTATGCGATCGCAATCAGTTTTGTTGTTGAATCTTGTCAATTGCCCTTTGCGCGTAAATAGACACATCTCGGTCGGGGTCATCTAGTGCTTGTTTGAGGGCATTAATAGCATCAGAATTACCCAAATTTCCAAGGGCGATCGCTGCTTCTTTTCGCACATCAGAATACTCATCTGTTAATGCTTCAATCAATGCAGCTAACAAGTTTTCATCTGGAGTTTTTTGTAACACTTGAATAGCAAACTTTCGCACTTGCCAATGTTCATCTTTGAGGGCAATTTTTAAAGCCGGAATTGCTTCTAAATCAGCGTGAATTGCTAGAGATTTTGCGGCATTTCTTCGCACCTGCCAATCAGAATCAGAAGTCAGTGCTTGAGTGAGTAATATTACAGTTTCCTTGTCTGCTAAATGACCTAAGGTTAAAGTGGCAGCACGACGCACATTATGATCGGGATCGTTCATCAAAGACAAAGCTGGCGGACATATTTGCACCTGATTTAAATAGCGCACAGTTGTCACAGCGGCTTCCCGCAGTTCGCTATTTTCTGACTCAAAAAAAGACAATACCGCAGGTAGAGATTGCACATCATGAATCTTGCGTAACAAAATTAGCACATTAAGATTCAGATTGATATCTTTTTGGTGTAACGCATCTAGCAATAGTAGTAGATGATCTGCCGTAACTAATTCACCTAAAGCTGATAATGCCTCACTGCGAATTTCTGCGTCGGGGGAAGTGAGAGATTTTAGTAAAGCCGGAACAGCAACGGGATCGGCAATTTCCCAGAGTGCAGATACCGCTATTTTTTGTACTGCTGTGTTTTCGTCTTCGAGGGCGAGAATTAACGCCTCAACTGCTGCATCTTCTCCCAAGTGTTGTAAAGATTTTACCGCAACCAAGCGATCGCTAACATTTGGCGATCGCAACATTTCCAACCATTGATTTAATTCCGAATCTGTATCCGTAGCCATTGGGAAACCTCAGCGCAACAAAAAGGGAATTTGCACAGTAATTGCATTGGTGGGACATTCTTTTTCACAAGGGAGACAAAACCAGCATTCGTCATATTTCATATAGGCTTTCCCCGTCTCTGGGTTTTTTGCTAATACATCCAAGGGACAAACTTCAATGCAAGCAACGCATTTTTCTAAACATTTAGATTCATCGACGATTACGGGGACATCTACTCTTTGGGTGATTAAAGCCATATTTTTACTTGATTGTTTAAATTCTTGACTATGGATGAATACGATTCAGTTAAGAGGATGTTTACTCTTACTCTCTGCGACTCTGCGCGATCTAAATTCATGTTCTCAATCAGCAACCTCAATTTTTTTTACGAACCGCCAAGGACGTGAAGGACGCAAAGGGAAGAAAGAAATGCTTAACTGAACGGTATTGGACTATGGATTTTACAGTTTTTTAGCAAAAGTTATTGATTGTTTGATATTTGTATAGCCAATTTTTTTCATAAAATCAATGAGCCATTATCCTATGCAGAGCTTTTATCGTACTGCTACATCGTAAAACTCTTTCTGTAAATCTACGTCAATAATATAAGGCTCCACTGGACGCTTAAAAAGTACCATTTCTCCTGTGTCATGCTTTTTCAAATTGACGTGACAAAACCATTCTTCATTATTCTTATCTGGAAAATCCAAACGATAATGATATAAACCCCAGCGGCTCTCCCGACGATATAAAGATGCGCGTGCTGCCATTTCTGCACAATCACGAATAAAATGCACTTCCATACAGCGCATTAGTTCGTGAGGATCGCGCGCTCCCATTTGTGCTAATGTCTGATGATAATGAACAAAACTATTTAGCCCAATTTCTATTTTGTTACCCGATTTTGGCGGTTGTAAATAATCATTCACTAGTCGGCGTAATTTATATTCTACCTGGGTGTGAGGAATGCCGTTTGGCTGATTTAAAGGTGTATAAATCCTAGCTTTTTCTGCTTCTAAAAAATCAGAGTCCGGCTCTAAATGCTCTAAGTTTTGAATATATTCAATTGCATTTTCTCCCGCCAACCGTCCAAACACAAATGCACCAATCATGTAATTATGGGGGACGCTGGCCATGTCTCCTGCTGCGTAAAGTCCTGGTACTGTGGTTTCTGCTTTCTCGTTCACCCAAACACCAGATGCACTATGTCCACTACATAACCCAATTTCGGAAATGTTCATTTCAACTGCATGAGTGCGGTAGTCTTCACCTCTACCCTCATGGAAACGTTCTCTACTAGGACGCTCATTTGCCCATAAAATAGACTCAATTTCGGAAATTGTATCCTCATCCAAATGGTTCATTTTCATTTGAATGGGACCTTTGCCAGAGTTTAATTCTTTCCAAATTTCTAGCATCATTTGACCGCTCCAGTAATCACAATTAATGAAGCGGTGTCCTTCGGCGTTGGCTGTATATGCCCCAAATGGGCCAGCAACATAAGCACAGGCGGGGCCGTTGTAATCTTTAATCAGGGGGTTCATTTGGAAGCATTCGATGTTGCTCAGTTCTGCCCCTGCGTGGTACGCCATTGAATAGCCATCGCCAGCGTTAGTAGGGTTTTCGTAAGTGCCGTAGAGATAGCCGGATGCAGGTAATCCCAAGCGTCCGCAGGCTCCTGTGCTGAGGATGACGGCTTTTGCCTGAATGACGACAAAATCGCCGCCGCGCACGTCAAACCCAACTGCACCGATCGCTCTACCATTTTTTACTAGCACTCTTGTCGCCATGACACGGTTTGTCACGTTGACTTTATGGCGCTTGACTTGTCGAGTTAGAATTTGCTTGAGGTCTTTACCTTCTGGCATAGGCAACACGTATTTACCTACCCGATGCACTTGTTTAAGGTCATAATTACCTTGGGGATCTTTTTGGAACTTAACGCCCCAGCTTTCCAACTCTTGAATAGTTTCGTAACCTAACTTTCCTGTTTGGTAGACGGCTTTTTGGTGGAGAATGCCATCATTGGCAATTGTGACTTCACGCACGTACTGTTCTGGGGTGGAATGTCCGGGAATGACGGCTGTATTTACCCCATCCATTCCCATTGCGATCGCACCGCTACGACGAATATTTGCTTTTTCGAGAATCAATACTTGGCGATCGCTATTGGCTTGTTTAGCTTTAATTGCAGCCATTGTCCCCGCCGTACCGCCCCCAATGACTAGGACATCCGTTTTGATCCACTGTGTATTTATGTTAGTCATACAATTTTGGATTTTAGATTTTAGATTTTGGATTCTGCCTAGAGAAACAGTACCTATTTATCACAATCATTAATTACGAATTACGAATTATTTCTTGGTTTGCCAAACGATTTCTTTAACTTTAATTTCCTTGGGGATCAACTTAATTTTATAAAATGTATCTGCAACTTCTTGTTGTTTGCTAATCACTTCATCCGTGAGCGGGAGTACATCATACTCGCGCCGCTTTTCAGCTATCTCTAACACAGGAGCATCTATGCCTAATGCTGGGGAAAGGAGTTTCGCAACATCACTGGAATTACTTTTCGCCCAATCACTAGTTTTTTTAACCTCATCTAAAATTGTTTTCAAAGCATCCGGCTTCTTGTCAGCAAAAGACTTAGCCGCGAGATAATAACCACGATTGGGAGCTAATCCCGTTCCATCTGTTAAAGTACGTGCGTTTGTTGCTGCTTCTGCTGCGGCTAAGTACGGGTCCCAAATTGCCCAAGCCTCGACATTCTTGCTTTCAAAAGCACCACGAGCATCAGCAGGTGCGAGAGTTTTTGGCTGAATATCACTGTATTTTAGTCCTGCCTTTTCCAGGGCTTTGACTAATAAATAGTTAGCATTAGAACCTTTGGCAAAAGCAACTCTTTTGCCTTTAAGTTCAGCTACATTTTTAATAGGTGAATCCTTAGGAACTAAAATAGCTTCAGCTTTAGGACTCCAAGGATCGTAGGCAACATAAACTAAAGGAATTCCCCCTGCTTGGGCAAATATTGGTGGTGATTCTCCGGTATAGCCAAAGTCAATGCTACCTGCGTTTAATGCTTCCAACATGGGAGGCCCAGCAGGAAATTCTGACCAAGTTACTAAAGCACCGGAGGCTGCAAAAACTTTTTCTAAATTTGCATTTGCTTTGAGTGCATAGAGGATAGTTGATGCTTTCTGGTAGCCAATACGAACTACAGTGTTGTTAGTTGTCTGGGTTGTTTGGGTCGTCCCACTGTTGCTTGTGGTTGGAGAACAAGCAAAAACAGCCAATGTTAAACCCAGTCCGACTGTAAACATTAGGAAAAAGGTGTAAATCTTTTGCTGCTTGAATTTCTTGAGGAAGGTTATAATTGTGCCCGCCGCAGACATCACAATGCTCAGCAATCGAGTTGGAAAGAACTTCATCAACGTCTTGACTCTACTTTTACGGATAAATATTCAACTTTCACCAAAGGTAAAAGGGATTGGGGATTGGGGACTGGGTGATTAGTGCCAATAAAATGGCTACGATAGATATCCAGAAAGCGATCGCCTGAAAATTCAGGTAATCAATAGATTGCTTTTACAAGCAATCTATACAGTTCTCTTATTAAAGCATACTACGGTAAGTGCAGCATATTTTCGTAATATGCAATCACATTGATTCAGTTCCGTGGCCAGGGCACAGCCATGATGAGGAGTAAAACTCTTCATATACATACAGGCAAATTTTTCTGTTTCGCGCAGCCTGTAGCAGGTTCTTGCTTGAAAGCTACGAATATCAGATGGCTGGAGGTACTGGTAAAAGCGATCGCAATCTATCTTTAATCAGAGTTTTGGTAAATTGTTATAATCTTTGATGCGTAGACGCAAAGCGACTTGTCGTCAGACATGGCTCAATTTCTGATGAAAGCATCTCAAGTTTGCAGGAACATCAACTTTTTTTTCGCGGGACGAGTGTCTGGCCGTCTTTTGAAGATTTAAGTTTACCCTCAACAAGGAATATATTATGTCACAGTTGGAACAAGCGACGCCAGACACTTTTATAGCCAAAAGCTTAGAAACTACCCCGAATATTTTGCATCAGGTTGAGGCTTTGGCCAAGGACTTTGCTACCCGTGCAGGGGCACACGACAAAGACGCTTCGTTTCCTTTTGAGAATTTTACAGCTTTGCATGAGGCAGAACTGCTGAGCCTCACTATCCCCCGCGAACTCGGCGGCCAGGATTTGGGGCTAGAGACTATCTGCCGAGTGATTGAAGGCATAGCGTATGGGGATGCTTCCACCGCGTTAGTACTGACAATGCACTATCTCCAACATGCCCATGCAGCTCGTAGTCGTCGCTGGACTCCAGAAGTATATAAACGGGTGTGTCGTGAATCAATTGAAGGTATTGCGCTGCTGAATGCTGCCCGTGTTGAACCAGAGTTAGGCACACCAGCCAGAGGTGGATTACCTGCCACCATTGCCGAACGCACAACAGAAGGTTGGCGTTTAACAGGTCACAAACAATACACCACAGGTAGTCCCATCCTCAGCTACTTTGTTGTTTGGGCACTGACAAATGAAGATGAACCACGAGTGGGGAATTTTCTGGTTAGGCGCGATCTTCCTGGCTTACGAATTGTCGAAACTTGGGATCACTTGGGCATGAGAGCCACCGGCAGCCACGACCTAATCTTGGAGAATGTATTAATTCCCCCAGAATACGCCGTTGATATCCGCCCCATCTCTGCTGCGCCTTCTTTTGACCCATTGATTGCCACTTGGGGCAGCTTGACAGTGAGTGCTTTATATCTTGGTGTTGCTAGTGCTGCGCGAGACTGGCTGATAAAATATCTTTGGGAGCGATCGCCATCTAATTTAGGAGAGCCACTAGCAACTTTACCACGCTTTCAAACTGCTGTGGGTGAGATGGAAGCACTGCTATTTGCTAACCGTAGGCTGATTTATAGCTTGGCTCAAGATAGCGACAAGGGCGAGTATGAACCCAGCGTAGGATTACAGGCACAAAGTGTTAAATATCTAACTACCACTAACTCGATTCGTGCCGTAGAGATTGCCTTGGAATTAACTGGTAATCCTGGCCTGTTAAAAAAGAATCCTTTGGAGCGACACTACCGTGACGTTCTGTGCAGCCGTATCCACACACCGCAAAATGACGTTATTTGCCAATCTTTAGGAAAATCGGCGCTGAAAGTTAAGTAATTGCGCATGGAGAGTGCTGAGTGAGGAGCGAGGAGTTAAGAGTTATTATTTTCCCCTTTGCCCCTCTACCTCTTGTGCCCAATACCCAATGCCCAATGCCCAATATTTAATATCCTGCTTTTTTGTCTACGACATTCCGTAATGGCTGACCAGTTTGGTAGCGTTTAAGATTGTCAATAAACAATTCTGCTATGCGTTCTCTCAGCCGTGGTGACAGGGCTGAACAATGGGGCGTGATAAAAGCGTTCGGTAGCGACCATAAAGGACTTTCCGGGGGCAGAGGTTCTATGGCAACTGTGTCTAACCCAGCACCCGCAATCCAGCCTTCACGTAGAGCGGTGAGCAATGCTGTTTCATCTACGATCGCACCACGAGCAATATTGATCAGGTAGGCAGATGGACGCATAGACTGTAATGCAGCTTCATCGATTAAGCCTTTAGTTTCTGGTGTTAATGGTGTAGCAATAACTACATAATCTGCGGCTGGCAGGAGCAATCGCCATTCATCAGCACCGACAATTTTGTCAAAATTAGGTAAGGGTTCGGGATGGCGGCGACTACCCCAAACTCGCACTCCAAAAGCTTTAGCGCGAGATGCGATCGCTTGACCAATATTTCCTGTGCCAATAATTAATAAAGTTGCATCTGCCAACTCTTCAAGAAACACTCCTCTTACCCAAGTGTGTTCATCCTGCAAAGTTTGTAATTTCCGCAGATTCTTGGCGTGATAAAGCATAAATGCCAGTACAAATTCCGAAATTGGAATCGCGTGAACTCCTGCACCATTTGTGAGAATAATATCTCTTTGCAAAAAATTAGGCGTGAGAATATGATTTACTCCTGCACTCGGTGTTTGTTGCCAACGCAGCTTCGGTGCTGCTGCCAGTACTTTGTCAAGGGTAGAGGACTTGAGGTAGAATCCGTTGACATAAACTTCTGCATCACTAGCATCACCATTGAGGTTGCCTTCACTATCCACCTGTACAAACTCTACATCAGATGGTAATTGTGGCTTAATCTCGGCAATCAAATGATCGGGTAAAATTAGTTTCACGATATTTCCTATTACCTGATTTAAAAGGGATTGGGCATTCGGTATGGGTACTGCTGAGTTAGAAATTGAAAGTAAGAGTTATTCTCCCACTGCTTCCCCTGCCTCCCCATCTCCCCAGTCCCCAATGCCTAGCCCCTAATACCCTGCTTCTTTATCTACTACATTTCGTAACGGTTCGCCAGCTTGGTAGCGTTTAAGATTGTCGATAAATAAAGCTATTGAACGCTGTTTACTTTTTGGTGAATGACCAGAAGTATAAGGTGTGATAAAGATGTTTGGAAGTGACCACAAAGGACTTTCTGGTGGTAGGGGTTCGGTGTTAACTGTATCTAATACTGCACCTGCAATCCAACCTTCTGTAAGTGCTTTAATTAATGCTGATTCATCGATGACACCGCCACGAGCAATATTAATTAAGTATGCATGGGGAGGGAGCGATCGCAACATCCATCTGTATGAGCGTCTTGGGTATAAGATATTCAAGAGTGAGGAAATAAACCCAAATCTGTCATTCGTGTTAATGGAGAAACACAAGTAAAAGATTCCAACAAGCGACAGAATAAATAGTTAGAAATCGCTATCTTGCTGCTAATGAACGAGTTCTTCCTTTCTGCACTGTCATTCGGATTAGCTGCGGGCATCAAACCGGGGCCGCTCGGCGTCATTGTGATTCAACAAACTTTATCGAGAGGACTTTCCGCCGGAGTGCGAGCAAGCCTCGCCCCGCTGATTACCGATGGTCCAATCATCATCGCTGCACTGTGGTTCCTCTCTGAGTTCAAGAGTATTGACCTATTTGCCGCTGCCCTAAGTTTGGTCGGCGGAGTCTATCTGCTTTGGCTGTCCGCAAAGATGCTTCGCGTCAGCGAAATTTCGTTAACTGGAAAGCTCAAGTCACAAAGTTCACTCGCTACAGCAGTGAAGGTAAACCTTCTCAACCCGGGCCCCTATCTCTTTTGGTTCACTGTCGGCGGGAGCTACATCATTCGCGGCTCTACCGCCGAGAGACTGGTCTTCGTAGTAACAGCTATCGGAACCCTGATCGCTTCTAAGGTTGCTGTTGCCGTTCTTGCTGTACGCTTCTTCCCTTCCTTGGAGAGCCGGGGCTATCTCCTAACGATGAAGTTCCTTGCTGGCACATTGGTCTGGTTTGGCCTCGTGTCCATTGTGAGGGCGGCTGAACTTGGCCTTCAGTATGCCCGCGATTTCTAACCCTTCGTTGCAGGGACAGCCAAAAAGCGTACGTTTACGAGGTCTACCAGGCCATATCAGCAACAAGATCGAGGGGCAAAATCAGCTTCATTGTAGATTCCCTTTTCCTTATTTACAGACTTTTCTCTAGATATTGCCTATGTTTTATAAAAAATTTACCGCAGCTACCTCAAGTTTAATATTCATTGACTAAAAAAAGCTTAAATCTCAACTACTCAGTTGTAATAACTGGTTGCTTGGCTGAGTATTTTCATTGTGCATTACTCGTTCTAAAACTGCTTCTCTGATATTGATGAACTGTTCATGACTTCTATCTCGCGGGCGTGAAAGTCTTACAGGTACATCTAAAGTAATCTGTCCTGCTTCAATCAGGATCACTCTGTCTGCCAATGCTACTGCTTCTTCTACATCATGAGTAACTAAAAATGCAGTAAACTTGCGCTCTTGCCACAAATTTTCAATCAAATGTTGCATTTCTAGGCGAGTGAGAGCATCCAAAGCTCCCAAAGGTTCATCTAACAACAACAAACGCGGTTGACTCACTAATGCTCTTGCTAATGATACCCGTTGGCGCTGTCCACCAGATAATACATGAGGCCATTCATCAGCTCTATCCTCAAGTCCCACTTTCTGGAGTGCCCACTTGGCTCTTTCACGCCAATTTCCTTGCAAGCCTAACCCTACATTCTCAATAACTCGCTTCCACGGTAGTAAACGCGGATCTTGAAACATCACTGTTACAGACCGACTGAGTTTACGTAGTGGTTCTCCATCTAGTAGTATTCCGCCTGAAGTCGGTTTATCCAATGCTGACACCAGACGCAATAAAGTACTCTTACCGCAACCACTACGTCCTACAATGGCAACAAACTCACCTGGAGCAACTTCTAAATTCAATGAATTTAAAACAGTTTTTCTGCCAAAATCCTTCGTCAGATCCAAAATACTTAATTGGGTACCTTGTACATTTGAATTCACTCGAAAAACCTCCTTTATTGACAGAGTAGCTATGATTTTTATTGCGTTCAAATCCTTATTGGATACGCACTGTTTTTCATTAATGACCTTTGACTGAGACTGAAAACTATGAGCCTTGGTAATTAGGATTCCAAGCCAAAAATTTTCTTTCTAATGTTCTGGCAGTAGCATCTGCTAATTTGCCTAGCAAGGCATAAATAACAATACTCAATACCACAACATCAGTTTGCATAAATTCACGAGCATTCATCGCCATATAGCCAAGTCCGGAATCTGCTGCAATAGTTTCTGCAACAATTAGTGTTAGCCACATAATTCCCAAGGAGAAACGGACGCCAACAAGAATCGAAGATAAAGCTCCAGGGAAAACGATTTGCCACAAAAGTTGGGGTGTTTTCAATCCATATACTTTTCCCATCTCAATCAATCCAGGATCAACACTACGAATGCCATGAAATGTATTGAGATACAGCGGGAAAAATACCCCCATAGATACTAGAAATAATCTGGCTTGGTCGCCAATACCAAACCAGAGAATTACTAGCGGAATTAATGCTAAATTAGGAATTGTACGGAGCATTTGTAGAGAACTATCCAATAACTTTTCTGCGATACGGGAAAAGCCATTGAGCAACCCCAAACCGAAGCCAATGCTGCCACCAACTATAAAACCAGATATGGCACGCCCAGCACTAATTCCTATATGTTGAAATAGTTCTCCAGTTGAAGCTAATCTAATCGCTGTGCTAATTACGCCACTAGGGGCTGGCAAGATTCTGCTTGAAAGTAAACCAGTTCTAGAAGCAAATTCCCAAAGTACTAACACGAAAACAGGCACAATCCAAGGAACTATTTTGTCAAATTTGGGATTTTGTAGCAGCGCATTTAGGGATATGTTACTACTTTTGCTGTGTTTGAGGGTGATAGTCACGTCGCTTCGCTCCGAATTCAAAATTCAAAATTCAAAATTAATAATCCCCATAAATCCCAAATCTAAAATCTAAAATTCACATATTTATGAGGCAGCAGTGAGTTGTTTAGCAAGTTTTTCATTAGCCGCTATTTCGCTAAAATGACTCAAGACTTCTGGTGTTGAAGGTACAGGTTGGTTCTGCAAAGGTAGACGTGGAAATAATAATTCAGCCGTGCGATACGCTTCTTCTAAATGGGGATATCCAGAAAAAACGAAAGTTTCTATTCCTAGTTCTTGATATTCCAGCATCCTAGCAATAACGGTGTCGGGATCTCCAACTAAAGCAGTACCCGCACCACCCCGCACTAATCCAATTCCTGTCCATAGGTTGGGGCTAATTTCTAAGGCTTGTCGAGAGCCATTATGTAGTTGACTCATGCGTCGTTGTCCTTCAGAATCAGAACTAGCAAAGTCTTTTTGAGCTGTGGCGATCGCTTCTTCATCCACATACTTAATTAACTCATTGGCTGCATCCCAAGCCGCAGACTCGGTTTCTCGCACAATTACGTGCAAACGAATGCCAAAACGCACTGTTCTGCCTTGTTCTGCCGCCAGTCGCCGAACTTCAGCAATTTTTTGTGCAACTTGCTGTGGAGGCTCTCCCCATGTCAGATACACATCTATATGTTTAGCAGCAACTCGCTTAGCAGCAGCAGATGAACCACCAAACCACAAAGGTGGATAGGGTTTTTGAACTGGCGGGAATAGGAGTTTACCACCTTTGATGTCTAGGTGGTTTCCTTTAAAATCAACTGTTTCCCCGCTGACGATACCCCGCCAAACATGCAAGAATTCATCGGTTAGATCGTAGCGATCGTCATGACTCAGATGCAAACCATCCCCAGCAAGATGCACAGGATCTCCACCTGTGACCACATTAATCAACAATCTTCCTTTAGAAATTCGGTCAAATGTTGCTGCCATTCGTGCCGCAGCGCCAGGAGAAGTGATTCCTGGACGAATTGCCACGAGAAATTTCATTTGCTTGGTAACAGAGATGAAAGCCGCAGCAGTAATCCAAGCATCTTCACAAGAACGCCCTGTAGGTAGTAATGCCCCTGTGTAACCTAGACTATCTACAGCTTGAGCAATTTGCTGCAAATAATCAGGTGTAGCAACACGAGAGCCAATATCTGTGCCTAAATAGCGTCCGTCATGAGATCCAGTAGGAATAAACCAAAGAATTTGCATGTTTATCAGGGTATCAGGTTCAAAATTTACGTTTTTCCGATCGATTTACCGTAGTTTATAGGTGAATCTTACCCGATATTACGTAAAAATCAACCCTAATTTAACCATTGGTAAAAAATATTTGTTTGCCGACTGACTTTATAGTGAGCAGCTGTGACTGGATAACTTTGTAAGCATGTATTATTTTGCCACTCTTGTGGCCAGGGTGACTGTATTGCAAAACACAACTTTCTACTCATAAAACCATAATTATCAAGAAGCATAGGGAGTAAGGAGCAGGTAAGATGCGGTTCGGCTTTGCTCACCGACCCTACGGTGTACACACAAGTCTTCTAGAGTTGCGCCACAGCGTTTAGATCCCCCCAACCCCCCTTAAAAAGGGGGGCAAAAATCTCTCAAAGTCCTCCTTTTTAAGGAGGATTTAGGAGGATCTACAACGATTTTAGTTTTCTAGAGAGATATGTATACACCGTAGGCTCACCGTTCGGGGGATGACGAGATGGTGAGGTGGCCGGAGAACGACTCCTAACTCAGCACTCAGTACTCTTGATCATATTTTGCGATCGTGGAGAAATACTAGGCCTTGCATTGTAGCAAGCTCTATGCAAATATATTTCTAAATAAAATCCGGTAAGTCTATCGTTTTATCGGATTTACGCAATTAATTGATGCTGTCAAAATATAGCTGATTATCAGTTACCAATTTTAAAACATCGTCTTACTATCCTTTCAAGCGGCAAAATTAATAATCTGCTGCAACTTTTGGATTGTACATTAACAACTGCTTAGTGGTGGTTTTGATATCCGAGATTTGTAATTTTCTCATCAATTAAACCTTTGCTGAACCAACTATCTAATGGTTTAGCACAAACATTGCATCAGGAACTTATGGTGGTTTTTTGTGCAATTTAGAGCTAGTTTATTCGTTTTTCAGGTTGAGGAGTTAAAGAGTCATGTCCAAGTTTAGCTGGAATTATAGATCTATACTGTTCCTGCTTTCATTGCTAGATATTCTGGCTATCCTGGTTTTTCATCCAGCTAAAAGTCAGGCTGAACTATCTAAAGAAATAGAAGCAAACCAACCTCCACAAGCAGTTGTTAATCAGACAGTTGAAACTTCAATTTCTGAGCTAGAAGCAAACAAACCTCCAGAAACAGTTGTTAATCAAACAGTAGAAACTTCAGTTGCTGAAGTAGAAGCAAACCAACCTCCACAAGCAGTTGTTAATCAGACAGTTGAAACTTCAATTCCAGGGCTAACTAGAAAAAAAGTTAAAAAGCCAGAACGAGTGACACCTGTCTCCGAATTATCTGGAGTTGCACCACCGACTAAGAAAAGACCTACCAATAATTCAGCAGAACAAGTGACATCTGTCTCGCAACTGGCAGATGTGAAGCCGACAGATTGGGCATTTCAAGCACTACAGTCTTTGGTGGAACGCTATGGTGTAATTGCTGGATATACAGATGGAACATTCAAAGGGAATCGTGGCCTAACACGCTATGAATTTGCAGCTGGCTTGAATGCAGCTTTAGATCGCCTCAATGAACTCATAGCAACTTCAACAACAGATTTAGTCAGACGGGAAGATTTAGATACCATCAAAAAACTACAAGAGCAATTTTCTCCAGAACTTGCTCAATTTCGCGGGCGCTTAGATAACTTGGAAGCGCGGACTGCGAAGTTAGAAGCAAGTCAGTTTACGACTACAACCAAACTTATAGGTAGAGCGCAGATTGTCTTTGGCTCACTTCTAGCGGGTAATAATGTCGTGACTAAGACACCCGCAGCTCGCAACGTCACCGCTCAAGGCTCAGTATCCTTACGGTTAAACACCAGCTTTAACGGTAAAGACTCACTCAGCTTATCGTTGTCAGGTGGAAATATTGAATCCTTGGGACAAACAAGAGCTGGATTATTAGGAACTTATGAAGGGAGAACTGCTGATAACTCCAGTATTACTTTTGCACGCAATCAGATTACTCTCGGTGGTGTTCGCTATCGGTTTTTACCTACTCCAAATACCCAAGTCAATATTTATGCCCTATCCGATGGAGCTAGTGAAATAGGCCTTTCCGGTCCGATTAACCCATATTTTGAATCTTCTTCTGCGACTGGTGCTAATGGGATTTCACGATTTTCACGGCGGTCTTTGGTCTATAACTATGGAGATAGCGGCCCCGGCATTGCCATACTGCAACGATTAGGTAAACAGGTTCAATTGGGGGTAGCGTTTAGCGCTCCAAACGGTAATAATCCAACAATTAATAATGGCTTACTTACAGGTAGGTATTTAGCTTTAGCACAGGTAATATACTACTCTGCGGATAGGAATTTTCGGGTAGCTGGAACTTACGTCAATACCTATAGCCCACCAAATACCCAAGGTTTTAGCGGCACAAACTTCGGCCCAGCAGTTGGGAGTAACTTGGTAAACAGCACCGTGGCTGGAGCGGGAACCGTAGGCAATCTTTATGGACTACAGGCGTTCTATCAAATTAGTCCTAAATTAGCAATCAATGGATGGATAAGCTATGCAGCGCATCGCTACATAGGACGCGGAGATGGCAGAGCTATGGATTGGGCGGTAGGATTGGCATTCCCGGATCTTTTTAGTGAAGGTGCTCTAGGGGGAGTTTTAGTTGGTATGGAGCCAAAACTCACCCGTCTGAGTGATAGTGTAAATTTGGGAGCAGGTTTTGGACAAGCGGATAAAGATACCTCCCTACACGTTGAGGCATTTTACCAATATAAAATCGGAAACAATATTGAGATTACGCCAGGTTTAATCTGGATTACTGCACCAGACTCTGATAACAATAATCCCGATAGTTTATTTGGTTGGGTTCGTACCGTCTTTAGGTTTTAGTCATTAGTCATTAGTCATTTGTCTTTTGTAAAGACTGGGGCATTGGGTATGGGGTACAGGATGTGGGGATAAGGGGAAAGAAGAATTACTTTCTCCCCGATATACCCACCTCCCCATTCCCTTCTCTAGAACTAAAGCACCAACTAGAAATAATTCATACACATCTCATAGCCTTGTTATGCATAAAGTGATGTAAAAAGCAAGTATATTTTGAGAAGTACAAAGTTTATTTTACAGAAATTTATGTTTGAATTTATTTGTTACAACACTTGCTTTTTGTCAGAAATTGTGAAAAGCTTTGTTATGTCATAAACTACGGTTAATCGCTAAAGTTAAAGTAGTTTAAAACTTAATCTGCTGGCAACTTAAATAAAGGAGCCATAAATTGAGGGTAGTAGAAAACCCTAAATAGGATAGGCAAAGAGATTTCTGACAGCGTGCGGCATCGATGGGGTGAAGATTTGATGCTCAATACTTGATCGATGGGGGAAATATTTGAGATGCTGAAGACGTTAACAACCGATTTTGAACTCGATCTGCAAGCAGATGTCCTAATAATTGGAGGTGGGCCTGCTGGAACTTGGGCGGCTTGGAGTGCTGCATCAAGTGGAGCCAGAGTTATCCTCGTAGACAAAGGATATTGTGGGACGACTGGGTGTGCTGCTGCGTCTGGTAATGGTGTGTGGTATGTGCCACCCGACCCAGAAGCACGGGAAACAGCTAAGGCTAGTCGGGAATCGTTGGGTGGGTTTCTATCCGATCGCAATTGGATGGATCGGGTACTGAATCAGACCTATGTCAATGTCAATCAGTTAGCAGAGTGGGGTTATCCCTTTCCCACCGACGATGAAGGTAAAGCCTATCGGCGATCGCTACAAGGCCCGGAATATATGCGGTTGATGCGGCGGCAAATTCAACGAGCCGGAGTCAAGATTTTAGACCACAGCCCCGCCTTAGAACTATTGGTAGGTGAAGATGGTGCTGTTGGCGGTGCTACGGGCGCGAACCGTCAAACTGGTGGGAGATGGATGGTGCGATCGCGTGCCACAATCGTTGCCACTGGTGGCTGTGCGTTTCTGAGTAAAGCGTTGGGATGCAACGTCCTGACAGGGGATGGTTATTTAATGGCTGCTGAAGCAGGTGCCGAGATGTCAGGTATGGAGTTTTCCAACGCTTATGGCATCTCCCCAGCTTTTTCTTCAGTTACCAAAACCCTCTTCTACAATTGGGCAACGTTTACCTACGAAGACGGCACCGTGATTCCCGGTGCTGGTTCTCAAAAGGGACGTTCGGTCATAGCCCAGACATTGCTGCAACAGCCAGTTTACGCCATTTTAGATAAAGCAACGGAATCTATGCGCTCATCTATGCGTTTGGCGCAGCCTAACTTCTTTCTACCGTTTGACCGTGCAGGTATCGATCCATTTACCCAACGTTTTCCCGTTACCTTGCGCCTAGAGGGAACTGTACGCGGTACAGGAGGAATTCGGATTGTTGATGATAGCTGTGCTACTTCTGTGCGGGGACTCTACGCTGCTGGAGATGCAGCCACACGGGAACTGATTTGTGGCGGATTCACTGGCGGTGGTAGCCACAACGCTGCTTGGGCAATATCTTCTGGCTATTGGTCAGGTCAATCGGCTGCTGAATATATCCACAGTTTGAGAGAACAGAAAACTCAACCTCACCTGAAGGGTGTTGGAGAGGTAGGATTAAAGAGTCAGAGCGATCGCCATCAGAAATTTGCAACTGATGAAGTGATTCAGGCAGTCCAAGCCGAAGTATTCCCCTACGAACGGAACTTATTCCGTACAGAACAAGGCTTAACTGAGTCTTTAGCAAGGCTAAATCACCTCTGGCAAGAAATCCGTAGTAGCCAGGTAACATCAAATCAAGAACTTATTCGGGCTAGAGAAGCTGCGGCGATGGTAGCTACAGCGCGATGGATGTATAGCAGTGCCATTGAACGAAAAGAAACTCGTGGTATGCACAAACATTTAGACTATCCCGAACAAGATCCTAACCAGCAACATTATTTAATTAGTGGTGGATTAGATCGAGTCTGGGTGAAGACTCAGCCGTTAAATAGTACAGAAAAGCGTTTATCTAAAGTAGGAGCCGTAGTGTGATTGAGTTGGTCAGCGAATCGCGGTGCATACAATGTAATATCTGCGTAAACGTTTGTCCGACTAACGTGTTTGACCGCGTAGCGGATGCACCGCCAACTATTGCTCGACAAAGTGACTGTCAAACCTGTTATATGTGCGAATTGTACTGTCCAGTTGATGCCCTTTATGTAGCACCCCAAAGCGACATGCAGACTTCAGTCAACGAAGCAGAATTGGCACAAGTCGGCTTGCTGGGTAGTTACCGTGAAAACGTTGGTTGGGGATATAAACGCACATCAACAGCAAAAAGCGATCAAACATTCCAAATTTTGAAGCAGATGAAATAGTAATGCGATGTGCAATTTATTTTTAGAACCCCTCTTCAAACCTCTCCCCCACAGGGAGAGAGGCTTTGATTCTTGCTCCTCTTTCCTCTCTTCGAGACGCTGCGCGAACGTAGGGAAGGGGTTGGAAGTTAGCTTTGAGAGAAAGTTGCACACGGTGTATAGCACAGCGGAGAAAATAGTCATGCTGTCGTTCCCAGTAGCAACAGGTTCTATCAATCAAAAGAAATTTTCTTTGCAATTATCAACTTCAGTAGGTTGTATATTACTGCTGCTAACTACAGCATGTAGCCAAGGCAAAAGTGAATCGGCTCAATCCGTTGAGGCTATTAATGCCAATAGTATTAATTCTATTGCTGCATCTAACAATATATCTTCCTTGCGTATAGGTTCTGAAGCGATCGCAGAATTGGAATATGCAGTCAATGTGCTGGGATTCAAAGCAATTCAAATTCCCGGCCATATCCGCCGTCCGATCCCCGCCTTCGAGAAGTATGGCCAAGAAGTAGCAAACGAAGCTATCTGGATTGATACCTTTGGCTTGGATAGCAAGTATGACTACGATCCATTCTGGGCGAAGTGCGTAGAACTTAAAGTTGTACCCACCAACCACTCTTCTGGTATGGGATGGATAAATCGGCGTTCTATTAGGAACAAGAAATCATCACCGAAGAAGACCTCCGCTACTTCCTATCAATCCACCCATTGGAGTTGTACACCAGCCTCAATCGTGACTTTTTCAAGGGTACAGGTGTTGAGAAAGCCGCAGATGAATTTTTGGCTAAGAAGTAGAAGTAGGGACTGGGGAGTAAGGGAGATGAAGAAACCAGTAATTACCAATGCCCAATGCCCCATACCCTTCTTTAAAGTGTTCCATGTTCCATTTCCTCTGTTTAGTCGTAGGGTGAGTTTTGCTCACTCTACATTTCTCCTAAATTCTCTGTTTAATAGCAAATTGGGAAAATATTTGGAACAGCAATGTTGACACAGTAACTAATTAGAAACTGCATTAATAACCATTCTTCTGTATTTGCTTTAATTACGAATTATAAAAGGATAATTTTTTTATGGTGCTAGATATTACAAAACCAAAGGATTACATTGATATAGCAGCTTCATTATCTAAAGAACTCGCCGAATCGGCAGTTGAAAGAGATGCTAAAGCCGGAGTTCCAGAAGAAGAAATTAATAGACTGCGCGAAACTGGATTGTTACCATTGATTGTGCCTAAGCAATATGGTGGAATTGGTGCAACATGGATTGATGCCTTAAAAATTGTGAGAAAACTATCAAAAGCTGATGGTTCAATTGGTCAGTTATATGGTAATCATTTGAATCTGACAGCTTTGGGTCATGTTTCTGGTACAGCAACCCAAAAGGAAAAATATTATCGGGAAACTGCTAAGAATAATTTATTTTGGGCAAATGCGATTAACACGCGAGATACTAGGCTGAAAATTAGCCCAGAAGGCGAAAATTTTCGGGTTAATGGTGTTAAAAGCTTTGGTACAGGTATTGCTGTTGCAGATTATCGGGTATTCTCGGCTTTGCAAGATGGTGTAGAATTGCCCTTCATATTTATAATTCCCAAAGACAGAGAAGGCTTAGTTTCTAATCAAGATTGGGACAATATTGGGCAACGTCGCACTGATAGTGATAGTTATACATTTAATAATGTCCTAGTAGAAAAAGATGAAATTTTGGGGCTATCAGAACCTCCTGATAATGCTTTTTCAACTTTTCTTGGTATTATTGCCCAGCTAACAAAAACTAACGTTTATCTGGGAATTACTAAAGGAGCCTTCGCCGCTGCTCGTGAGTACACTAAAACTAATACTCGTCCTTGGATTACATCAGGAGTAAATAGTGCTACTCAAGACCCATATATACTGCATAATTACGGTGATTTTTGGGTGGAAATCCAAGGCGCGATCGCTCTAGCTGACTCAGCAGCCGAAAAGGTGCAAGTAGCTTGGGAAAAGGATGTAGCACTCACTCATCAAGAAAGGGGAGAAGTAGCGGTCGCAGTTTCCGCAGCCAAAGCATTAGCTACTCGTGTAGGTATAGATGTTACTAATCGCATCTTTGAAGTGACGGGAACTCGCGCTACTGCAACCAAATATGGATTTGACCGTTACTGGCGGGATTTGCGAACCTTTACCCTTCACGATCCTGTGGACTACAAATTGCGAGCGATCGGCGATTGGGTACTCAATGAGCAGTTACCCGTGATTACACAATATTCATAGGGCATCGGTTATTTTTTCCGCCGTTCTCTGAAGACGCGATGAATCGCGTCTCTACAAAATCCAAAATCTAAAATCGATATGACTCAACTCAAAACACTTCCTACTTATGACCCAACCTTATTTGAGGGAGCGGCTCAGGGCTACGCTCAATACAGAACCAAATATCCACCTGTTGTATTTGATAAACTAGCGGAAATATTTAATCTCAATGGTCAAGGACGACTGCTTGATTTGGGTACCGGGCCGGGATTGATTGCAATTCCTTTGCGAACCAGATTTGAAGAAGTTGTGGCGATCGATCCCGATCCCGATATGATTGCAGAAGCTAAACGCCAAGCAGCAGCAGTAGGGGCAAATAATATTACTTGGTTACAACAAGGAGCAGAATTCATCGACTCTAGTTTAGGGACATTTAAATTAGCTACTATTGGTCGAGCTTTCCACTGGATGGAACGCGAATTAGTGCTTGAGCGCCTTTATGAATTGCTTACTGATGATGGTGGAATAGCATTGCTGAATACTGGCGATAATCCTTGGGAGAGTTCTTTACCCTGGAAACAAGCTGCTCTTGGAGTCGTGAAGAAATGGTTAGGCGATCGCCGGCGAACTGGACAACGAGGAGAAGGTACTCGTAAGCCAGTCGATCCTTCCCATGAAGTTGTTATTAGCAATTCAGCTTTTGCTCGTCAAGAAGTTTATGAAGTGCCATTTGAAAAATCTTGGACTGTCGATAGCTATCTTGGTTACTTATATACCACAGCTTTTTCTCTAAAAATTTTCTATGGCGATAATGCTCCAGCATTTGAAGCAGACCTCAAAGAAGCATTACTACAAACTGAACCGTCTGGACATTTTACAGAAGAACTCAAAGCTACAATCTTAGTCGGTTGGAAGAAATAGCGCCGCTTCTTTGGAATGTAAAATTGCAATGTAAAAAGTTGAGAATGGTAGCTTGATTTTTACCCTTGTCTACTAGCAACAATTAACTTATAAATTTTAACCTTCGACTAGCACAACACTGGAGTGGGTTCTTATCACTTCATTTCCTAATTTTCCGCCTTATAACTGTTAAACTCAAGTTCCTCGAGTTGCTATAGAGTGGAGTCACATCCACTCTAGTTCCTATTTTAAATTGCTTAAATATATCAAAAATTAATAAATTAGTTTTTATTTATTAATTTGCAATCAATCATATTTTTTGCATCACCTATAAAAGAAGAAATCAAACAACTTATGCCAGTAATAAAACCAAGATTTGAATTTAGTAAAAGCCAGAAAATAACACGCCGTTCTTTGTTTTTTGCGCTGGGATATTGCTTAGTATTATCGACAGCCTTATCCAGTTGCAGTGAAGCTAAAAATAACGCTCAACAGTCCCCTGCTTATTCTGATCCAGCAACTTCATCTAACACTACAGAAAAGCAAACAGTACGAATTGTGCGTTCAAAACAACTCACTGGTCTAGCAGTATTAGAAAAGCAGGGATCTTTAGAAAAACGATTGGAACCTCTAGGTTTTAAGGTACAGTGGTCTGAGTTTGCAGCTGGGCCGCAACAGCTAGAAGCTATAAATGCAAACGCACTTGATATAGCTTCTACAGCCGAGTCGCCTCCTGTATTTTCACAAGCAGCAGGGGCACCTCTTGTTTATCTAGCTACTACACATTCTAGTGGTCAAGCAACTTCACTTTTAGTTCCGATAAACTCTCCGATTAAAAGTGTTGCTGACTTGAAAGGAAAAAAAGTAGCCTTTCAAAAAGCCTCTATAGGTCACTACTTATTAGTCAAAGCATTAGAAAAAGCAGGACTGAAACTAAGTGATGCCCAATCAGTTTTTCTCCCACCACCAGATGCTAATGTGGCTTTTAGTCAGAACAAAGTAGATGCTTGGTTTATTTGGGAGCCATTCGTTACTAGAAATGTGCAAAACAAAGTAGGTCGTGTTTTGATAGATGGAGGTGAGTTGCGAGATACTGGCAATTTTTACTCAACTTCACGTCAGTTTTATCAGGCACACCCTGATGTGATTAAAGTATTTTTAGAAGAACTAGAAAAAGCAGAAATCTGGACTAAGGAGCATCCGAAAGAAGTAGCACAATTACTTGCTCCTGTAACTCAACTAGACCCGTCTATTCTAGAAACTATGCATAGTAAATATAACTATGGTGTGCTACCAATTACTGAGAAAACTATTACCAAGCAACAAGAGGTTGCGGACAAATGGTACAGCCTTGGACTTATACCAAAAAAGGTGGATGTGAAAGTTGGGTTTTTGACACCTGAAGAGTACATCAAAATTACTCCTGCTGAGGTTTTGGCTAACAAATAGTCATGCAATTTTGGATTTTAAATTTTGGATTGTGGATTGAGAATGTCTTTTTTAGCAAGACTAGTGTGAATGAATTTGTGCAATTGCTATTCTTGACAACAAAATACTGAAACAGAGGAGAATATTATGTCCACTGCAACTTTAACAGAAGTAAAAATCACGCATATTGATGCCCTGTTATGAGCGGTAGTTACTGGTCTGGATGCGAGTCAAGCTATTGCGCTGAAGTCATATTACAACTTAAAGAAACTCTGCGCGATCGCCACATCCTCATCTTTAAAAATCAACAACTTTCCGATGAGCAGTTTTTAAATTTTTCTTTATACTTTGGCAGGCTTTTTGTACCATCTGATGAAACTCCGGTACTAGCTTCTAAACCTGGAGAAACTCCCGTGGTGATTCTGATTTCTAATGTCTATGGTGGCTACACTCGTACTGGAAAACTAAGTTTTCACTCTGACCACAAGTGGACTCATACTCCCTTTAGTGGTTCGCTTCTTTATGCTTTGGAAATACCTTCTCAAGGTGGAGATACTTATTGGTTAAATACCAATTTGGCTTATGAAGCTTTGGATGAAGCTACTAAAAAACGGATTGCTAATTTAACGAAAAAATTCTGCCCAAGAAGATTGACGTTGAGGAAGCACTGCTGACACCTAAAGAATATGCAGCTATTACTCCACCAACACTAATTAGTGAAAAATAGAGGACTTGCGACTGAAGTATCCTGACTCAAAAACTCAAGTTTCGAGTTAACAAAATCCAAACTCATACTAATTCTCTATAAACTTGCACTAAATAATTCTTAACTTATTTCTTTTCTTTCTTTGCGTACTTTGGAGTAGCCTGTGGCAAGGCTAGTACCTCACTAAGGCTGCGCTAACAGCAGTCGCTTATAGGGAAACTCCCACGTGTCTACATTTGATAAAGATCAAGTGCATTCACATACAGAATTGGTACAACAAGACAGTAGAAATTGTAATTTCTACTGTCTTTTTTGTTTCAGTAGGAGTTTTTAGTTTTAGATAACAGTAAAGACACGCTTATCTTTGGCTATTGTGGCAGAAATTAGACTAGCTTTGTTTTTGCAAAGGTAAGGAAATAAGCAACAAGTTTTTTAATGAAAAACTTATCTTAATATTTATCCAAAATAAATAAGAGTCAATAGTTGAGTAAATATTTAGTTTTATTGAGAAGTTAATTTTTTATTAAACTTCTGGGCATTTTAGTAAAAGAACAAAAAGATTTATTTTAGCAACTTAACTGACTTACTCCAACTATGTTGACTTTAACTGGCTATACAATTTTTAATCAAATTTACGACAGCAATAATTCTTCAGTTTATCGAGGACATCGAAACCAAGATTGTCAACCTGTAATTCTCAAATTTTTAAAACAAGACTATCCCACTCCATCAGCACTAGTGAGATATAAGCAAGAATACGAAATCACAAAAAACTTAGATTTGGATGGAGTAATTAAGGTTTACAGCTTAGAAAAATATCAAAACAGTTTAGTAATAATATTGGAAGATTTTGGTGGTGAGTCTTTAAAATCTATAATTAATCGCCAAAAATTTACGTTATCAGAATTTTTATCTCTGGCGATCGCAATTACTAAAGCTTTAGGTAAGATTCACCAAAACAATATTATTCACAAAGATATTAACCCTGGCAATATTGTTATTAATTCTAGTACGTCTCAAGTCAAAATCATAGATTTTGGTATTTCAACTGTATTAACTTATGAAAATCCCACTATTAAAAATCCTAACGTTTTAGAAGGAACTATTGCCTACATTTCACCAGAACAGACAGGCAGAATGAACCGAGCAATGGATTATCGCACTGATTTTTACTCGCTTGGTGTCACTTTTTATGAACTACTAACACAACAACTACCCTGTAACTATGCTGATGCAATGGAGTTAGTCCATTGCCACATTGCTAAACAACCAGTCTCACCTCATGAAATTAATCCAGACATACCAAAATCAATTTCAGAGATTGTAATGAAACTGTTAGCTAAAACAGTAGAAGAAAGATACCAAACTACCTGGGGAATTATTGCTGATTTAGAAACATGCCTAACACAATTACAAAATCAAGGTTATATATCTGATTTTGTACTTGCACAACAAGACATTTCTAATAAATTTCAAATTCCGCAAAAACTCTATGGTCGAGAACAAGAAGTTACTAACTTACTAGCAGCTTTTGAACGTGTGAGTGCTGGGACAAAAGAAATGATTTTAGTGTCAGGCTATTCTGGCATTGGTAAATCAGCATTAGTACAAGAGATTTATAAACCAATTACTAAAGCTAGAGGATATTTTATTTCTGGTAAATTTGACCAGTTTCAACGGAATATTCCTTACTCAGCTATAGTTAAAGCGTTTCAGTCATTGGTTAGACAATTATTAACTGAAAGTCAAGAACAACTAAATCAATGGCAAGAAAAACTTTGTAACGCTCTTCGTGCTAATGGTCAGGTCATTATTGATGTTATCCCTGAGGTTGAACTGATAATTGGTAAACAATCTCCAGTACAAGAACTAGGAGCTTCAGAAGCTCAAAATCGCTTTAATTTAGTTTTCCAAAATTTTATCCGTGTATTTTGTTCGCCAGAGCATCCTCTAGTAATTTTTTTAGATGATTTACAATGGGCTGATTTAGCTACTCTGAAGTTGCTAGAAGTAATGATGACTGAGGAAGAAACCCGCCATCTATTTTTAATTGGAGCATATCGGGATAATGAAGTTGATCCTAGACATCCATTGGTAATGACTCTTGAGTTACTGCGTTCTCAAGCGGCTATTATCAATGATATTACTTTAGCTCCTTTAGCACTTGCACACGTTAACGAGTTAATTACTGAGACATTGCATAGTAACACTTTCAGGATTCAGATATTAGCTGAATTAGTCATACGTAAAACTTCTGGAAATCCTTTCTTTGTCAATCAATTTCTCAAAACTTTATATCAAGAAAATCTGTTAACTTTTCAACCTCCATCAGCAAATAATAAAGCTTTATGGCAGTGGGATATAGCGAATATTGAAGCAATAGATATCACTGATAATGTTGTCGAGTTAATGATCAGAAAATTAAAGAAACTCCCTGATACAACACAACAAGTTTTACAGTTAGCTGCTTGTGCAGGTAATACATTTGATTTACACACACTTTCTATTATTAGCGAAAAATCAGCATCAGCAGCTTTTCAAGACCTTTTACCGGCAATTAAAGAAAGCTTAATTTTAACTCTTTCCGATTTAGAAATCACGCCAGAAGAAGTAATTAATGCCCGTTTGGTAATTTTCAGTTTTAGATTTTTGCATGACCGTGTACAACAAGCAGCTTACGCACTCATTCTCGAAGAGCATAAAAAACAAGTTCATCTCAAAATTGGTCAACTACTATTTCAAAATACTAGTACTACCGAACTTGAGGAAAAGATATTTGATATTGTCAATCATCTTAATAATGGTGTTGAATTAATTGATGATTTAAATCAAAAAGCTCAATTAGCTGAGTTGAATTTAATTGCAGGTAAAAAAGCTAAAGACTCAATGGCTTATGCAGCCGCTAGAGAGTATTTAATCGCAGCTATAGATTGTTTAGGGGTAGATACATGGATGCAAGACTATGATTTAACTTTAAAAATCTACAAAGAACGAGCAGAAATTGAGTATTTAAATGGAAATTTTGAGCAATCTGAGAAATTAATCAGATTAATATTAACTCAAGCAAAATCAGCTATTGAAAAAGCAGAAGTTTATAATATTCTGATTGTGCAATATACCTTACTAACTAAATATGAAGAGGCAATTCAAGCTGGACGGGAGGCACTGGTATTACTAGGAATTAATTTACCAGAAAAAGTAGAAGATTTAGAAGCGGCACTTCCTGGGGAAATAGCCGAAGCCAAAGCCTATTTAGAAGATAAAAAAATTGCTTCATTAATTAATGAAGAAAAAATGAAATATCCCAAACAAAAAGTGGCATTAAAAGTATTGGGACACATGGGGCCATTGACATTTTTCTCTCATCAATCTTTATGGAAAATTACTGTTATTAAAGCAATTAATCTGTCTTTTAAATATGGTTTTGTGGCTGGCGGTTCTTATTGCTACTCTTGCTATGGAATTATGCTGAGTTGTATCTTAGAAGATTCTCAGTCTGGATACGAGTTTGGAATGCTATCTTTAAAACTAAGCGAATTAACTAATAACTTAGCCCAAAACTGTCAAGATAGTGTGATATTTGCCAACTATTTAAATTGTTGGATGAATCACATCAAAACTACCGTTGATATTAACAATGAAGGTTATAAAATTGGATTGCAATCTGGGAATTTGCAATGGGCAGGATATAACCGGATGTTTCAAAGCATAACACTTTTCTTCCAAGGGCTAAATTTGGAACTACTTTTAAAAAAAATAGCTAATTTTATTTTATTTTGTGAAAAAACTCAAAACCAATGGGCTGCTGATATTATCTGGGCTAACAAATTAGCTGTATTAAACTTGATGGGAGAAACAGATGAATTAAGAGACTCTCAATACTTAGAAATGTTCCATCAGCATAAGAGTATGGCAGCTATTTGTGAATACCATGTTTTGAAAGCTCAAGTTTTTTATAATTACGATCGCTACGATGAAGCCCAAAAATGGTCAAGTTCTGCTGCGGAAATACTCGATTATTTAATGGGGCATATTTCTAGCTGCCACCATTATTTTTATTACTCACTAATCCTCACAGCAGTTTATCCATCCGCTTCTCAGGCAGAGCAAGAAACCCATAGGGAAATATTAAATAATAATCAAATAAAATTAAGAAAATGGGCAGAACAATGTCCAGAAAATTTTTGGCATAAATATTTATTAGTAGAAGCAGAAATTAGTCGGATTTCTGGTAATTTTTTAGAAGCAATGGAGTTGTATGATAAAGCGATCGCCTCAGCTAGAGACCATGAATTTATTCAAGATGAAGCTTTAGCTAATGAACTCGCAGCTAAATTTTGGTTAGCAAAAGGTAAAGAAGATTTTGCTAAAACTTATATGATGAAAGCTCACTACAGCTATCGACTTTGGGGGGCTTATGGTAAAGTAAAAGATTTAGAAATAAAATACCCCAAGCTCTTAGTTAGAGAAGTAGCTAAGACAACCACAAAGATTAAAGATATTGAAATCACAACTGCTTCTACTACTACTAGTATAGGAGTTGCCCTAGATTTAACCACAGTTATGAAAGCCGCACAAGCTATTTCTGGTGAAATAGTTTTGAGCAATTTACTTGCCAGATTAATGAGAATAGTAATTGAAAATGCTGGTGCCCAAAGAGGTTGTTTAATTTTAGAAAAACAAGGAAATTGGCTAATTGAAGCTGAAGGTGCAGTAAATCATGATGATGTAACTGTACTACAATCAATTCCTGTAAGTTCAAAAACAGCTTATCAAGAGAAAGCAAAACTCTCAGATGCCATTATTAACTATGTGATTCACACTCAAGAAAATGTCGTTTTAAACAATGCTACTCAAGAGGGACAGTTTATCTCTGATTCTTATATTGTAGCGACTCAACCCAAATCTATTCTCTGTACTCCTTTACTGTATCAAGGTAAAATCACTGGAATTCTTTACCTAGAAAATAATCTCACGGAAGCGGCTTTTACTACAGATAGACTAGAGCTTTTAAGGATATTATCTGCTCAAATTGCTATTGCAATTGAAAATGCCCAACTCTACAAAAATTTGCAAGAATTCAATCAAAACTTAGAAGAACTAGTCACTAAACGCACTCAAGAATTATCAGAGACACTAGTTAATTTAAAAGCTACCCAAAGTAAGCTTGTAGAAGCTGAAAAAATGGCATCGCTAGGAGGTTTAGTTGCTGGGGTTGCTCATGAAATTAATACTCCAGTCGGAATTGGTGTTACTGTTGCCTCAGCTTTAGTAGAACATACTTCAGAGTTTTGTTCTAAATATCAGAGTGGTGCGATGAAACGCTCTGACTTAGAAAAGTTTTTCGATTTAACTACCCAAAGTGGAAATACACTTTTAATAAACTTAAATCGAGCAGCAGAATTAATTCAAAGTTTTAAGCAAGTAGCGGTAGATCAGTCTAGTGAGGTACAACGTGTGTTTAACTTGAAAAATTATCTCAATGAAATTTTAATCCAATTGAGGCCAAAATTGAAAACAAGTAAACATAAAATTGAAATTTATGGAGAAGACAATATAATTCTAGACTCTTATCCTGGTGCGTTGTCGCAAATTGTTACTAATTTGTTGATGAATTCCTTGGCTCATGCTTACGAACCTGAAGATTCTGGAAAACTAATTTTTAGTTTCCAGCAAATTGACGAACAACTGCATATAGAATATACCGATGATGGTAAAGGTATTGCTGCTGAAAATTTAAGTAAAATTTTTGAGCCTTTCTTTACTACCAAACGCAGTCAAGGAGGCAGTGGATTAGGATTAAATCTTGTTTATAACTTAGTTACTCAAAAACTTAAAGGTGAAATTGAATGCCAAAGTAAGTTGGAAAAAGGAACAAAGTTTATTATTAATTTTCCTGTGCGATTATAACAATAGTATTTGAGTTAAAAATTACTTTTTTAGGGATGAGTGAGAAAAGTTGTTTGTAGCTCAGCTAGGACTGCTATCAAAGCGATTTTATCAATTAAATAACTGCCATTCATTTTTTATAGGATACTAAGTTTATGTTACAAAATAGTTTTAATATTTTTGAAGAAAGGCTATTTACAAATGTGCTTTCATCTGATGCCGATCGTTCAAAAAATTTAGATGATGAGTTAGTCTTTGCGGCTGAAATAGATGATGAATTACCTGTTGAAAGTTGGAAAGTTTTAATTGTAGATGATGAATCAGAAGTTCATACTGCTACTAATATTGCGCTGACTAACTTTGTTTTTGAACAAAAATCTTTGGCTTTTCTGAATGCTTACTCAGCTAGTCAAGCTAAACAGTTAATTGCAGAAAATTCGGATATTGCCATAATTCTGTTAGATGTAATTATGGAAACAGATAATGCTGGACTAGATTTTGTTCAATATGTTCGTGAGGTTTTAGGTAACCAATTAGTACGGATTATTTTACGTACTGGGCAACCAGGTCATGTACCAGAAAAGGAAATTATTTTTAATTACGATATTAACGATTATAAAACTAAAACTGAATTAACTAGCCAAAAGTTATACACTACTATACTAACGGCTTTAAGAAGTTATTCTTTAAGTCAAAAGTTACAGTTAGAAATTGAACGATGTCAACAAATAGAAATTGCATTGCGTGACAGTGAATCTAGAGAAAGAGAAAAAGCAATTGCTCTAGAAAATTCTTTAAAGAGTCTGCAACACACTCAATTGCAGTTGGTACAAAGCGAAAAAATGTCTAGTTTGGGTCAACTTGTTGCAGGTATAGCTCATGAAATTAATAATCCTGTGAATTTTCTTTATGGTAATCTGTTGCCGACACAGGAATATATTCAACAATTAATAGAGTTACTAGAAATTTACGAATTACACTATCCAAATCCTGCACCAGAAATTATCGATCGCATTGAAGAAATAGACTTGCCGTTTGTAATCTCCGATCTACCAAAACTACTGTCTTCGATGAAATTAGGTGCCGATCGCATTCGTCAGATTGTGCTATCTCTACGGAAATTCTCTCGTTTAGATGACACTGAGAAAAAGCCAGTTGATATTCATGAAGGGATTGATAGTACCTTGATGATATTGCAACATCGATTGAAAGCTAACTCGGAACGTCCAGCCATTGAGGTGATCAAAAATTATGGCGCGTTGCCATTAGTAACCTGTTATGCTGGTCAGCTAAATCAAGTTTTTATGAATCTTTTAGCTAATGCCATTGATGCTTTGGAAGATGTTGATTGCGCTCAAGATTGTCTCACTTCTTTGCCGCAAATTCTCATTAATACGGAAATAGGGGGAGGCGATCACGTTAGGATATCAATTGCTGATAATGGTGTTGGAATGACAGAGAATGTCCGGTCTAGAATTTTTAGCTCTTTCTTCACCACCAAACCTATGGGCAAAGGCACAGGTATGGGATTATCAATTAGTCAGCAAATTGTGGCAGACAAGCACGGCGGTCAATTACAATGTATTTCTTCACACTGCCAAGGAACAAAGTTTATTATTGAAATTCCTATCGCTTAAGAAGTCATGGCACGAGAATTCAGAATTTAGAAGCGGAAAGAACGTTTTGATGGTTTAATTGGTGTCGCCGATTCTTTCTGTTTCAGCAGTTATATTTGCTCTAAAATGCTTATTAAACAATCGATGGTGTTCTTTATGCCTGAAGATCGCGAAGATTTAATTGAAGCTGTTAACAATTTAAAAGCAATAGTAATAAGTGCTGCTTTAGTTATTTGTGGAGTTTTAATGATGTGTACTAGTTTAGTATGCATAATTACTACAAAAACTTCTTTAAATTTTATAGATTATGGCTTTACATTCTTTGTCTTTATGGTTGGTTTTTCATTTTGTTGTACTAATGTAAGAAACTTAGATTAATTCAGAATTTATGCAAGGATCACAAGTGATGCTCATGAGTGATATCAAGTCGGGTTAATTACCAGGACTTAGGCAAAATTATGAAAAAACGTAGACGCGGAGCGGCTTGCCGCAGGCTACCACAAAGGACACAAAGAACACAAAGAAATAAGAGTTTCAGAGAGTTTTTGCGTAAGTCCTAATTACTTGTAATTTAAAACTCTCCGCTTCCTGGGTCAGCCTTAATATTAAGTGTTCATTTCAACATGATATAGGACTAGTATTTGATTTCTGAAAAAATCTAAGTATGTGTAGGGTGTGTTACGGCTTCCGTAACGCACCACCCGAAGGTTTTGGTGCGTTAGCCTACGGCATAACACACCAAAACTACGTATATTTCAAAAATCAAATATGATTCCTATATAAGTTGGCGATCGCTTCTATCAATTCGGCTGGCTCTACTGGTTTGGCGATATGCTTGTGAAATCCTGCTGCAAGCACTTGTTTGGCATTCATTTCTCCAGCATAGGCGGTAAGTGCGATCGCTGGAATTTTTCCTCCCTGTTCTGGTGGTAATGTTCTCAACTGTCGCATAAACATACATCCATCTACGTCTGGCATTCCAATGTCGCTTAACAGCACATCTGGTAGAGATTGCTTTAAGGCGGCTAGTGCTTCATCTGCTGATGCCGCTGTTGTCACATTTGCCCCATATTGCTCTAGCAAAAAGGCAATGAATTCTCGCGTATCGGCATCATCATCCACTACTAAAATTTTGATATTATTTAAATTTGAGGATGGCTCGGAGTTGTTAATGTCTTGTTTCCTCTCCGATGGCTGTTGAATCATCGGCAGTCTGACAGTAAAAGTTGCGCCGCGATTTTCACCCTCACTTTCTACCTTGACTGTGCCGCCATGTAGTTCCACTAAGTGACGAACGATGGCTAATCCTAACCCTAATCCCCCAAATTTTCTGGTAGTGCTGCTGTTTTCTTGGCGAAAATATTCAAACACATAGGGCAAAAAATTCGGATCGATGCCTTTGCCTGTGTCGCTGACGGTGATTTGGGCGTAGGGAGGCAGAGGGGCAGGGGGCAGGGTGCAGGGGAGAAGATCCTCCCCTCTGCTCCCTGCTCCCTGCTCCCCTGCTTCTTCGAGTCGAATATCAACCCGTCCACCCTCTGGTGTAAATTTAACGGCGTTTGAAAGCAGATTCCAAACGATCTGCTGCAATCGGCTGGGGTCGCCTAAAACTTGTCTCAGATTTGGTTGCAAGCTGATGTGCATCTCTATTGATTTGGCTTCTGCTGACAGCCGCACTGTCTCCATTCCTGCGGAAATTACAGATACCAAATCAACTGGAAGGATATTTAAGCTGAGTTTACCTTGTAAAATCCGGGAAATATCTAGCAAGTCTTCGATTAATTGAGCTTGTAATTGAGCATTGCGTTCGATAGTTTTGAGCGCCTGAGGGATTGTCTTTTCATCCAATTTTCTGGTTTGGAGTAACTTCGACCATCCAAGAATTGGGTTAAGTGGCGATCGCAATTCATGGGAAAGAACTGCCAAAAACTCGTCTTTAATGCGGTTGGCGTTTTCTGCTGCTTCTCGTGCAGTTTGTTCTGCTTCGTATAAACGCGCACGTTCCATTGCTTGGGCGCATTGCTGTGCTAGTGCCAGTACAAAGCCGCGGTCATCTTGGTTCAACTCCTGAGTTTCGGTGAACGCTAGGGACATTCCGCCTACGGCGCGTCCCTCAATAATTAATGGAATGGAAATCCAAGCACCGTAGTTATATCGACCATATTCTTTAGCCAAATGTGAGTAACGAGCCACCCTTGCTGCTGTTGACTCTTGCCAAACGGGTTTTTTAGTTCGTACTGCTTCTGCCAGTGGTAGGGCTGCATTAATCGAGAATCGACGCCATAAGTTTACAGCTTCCTCCTCATAACCAACTGCACGGATAATTTCCAGTTCTGTGCCGTTGTTTGTCAGTAGCGCTACTAAAGCAGAACTAGCGCCCAAAGCTGCCATACTTTGCTCGACAATCACCTCTGCCACTTGTGCGGGAGTTAGAGATTCAGAAAGGGCGGCAGTAATGGCTTGCAAACGAGCAGTACGAGATGCGGCTCGTTCGGCAGCTTGTTGCGATTGCTGTGTTTCTGTGTAGAGTCGGGCGTTATCAATAGCGATCGCTGCACGTCGAGCCAATTCTTCAGCTAACATTAAGCTCTGACTATCATAGCGACGATTAGTAGAAGATACTAAACTCATCGCTCCTAGTACCCGTCCGCGAACAATCAGCAATACACACATCCCAGACTGAGGATTTAGCTGTTGCAAGATTTTGAAGTGATTGCCATTTGAGGTTACCGCTTGTATCTGTTCTGAGGAAATAAAATGAGTAATTTGTGATTTGCCTTTTGCTATCACCTCAGCAACACCATGTGTTTGTGCCAAATTGGGCGGATAATTTTGTAACTGTTCTACGAGTTCTTGTTTCGCTGCATCGGCATGGGCGGCTGCAACCCGGCGAATTGATTGATTTTCACAAATCATATCAACTACGCACCAATCAGCTATTTCGGGTACTACTAAACGCGCCAAGCTTGCTAAAGTTGTCTCATAATCCAACGATCCAGCCAAAATTTCGCTAGCCTCAGCTAAAAAGCGCTGTTTAGCTTCCACTTGCTTGCGCTCAGTAATATCCCGCGAAGAGGCTTGCATTTCTAAAATTTCTTGAGTTTGGCGATCGCGAATTGCTCGAACAGTTGTTTCCAACCAAATATAATGTCCGTATTTGTGACGAGTGCGATAAGTAAGAGTATAAATATCTGGTAAATCAGTGTTGATTGGGTAATTCTTGAGAATCTCAGCTAAATCCTCTGGGTGAAGTAACTCGCCACCGAAACTACCCACTAGTTCTTCTGGTTGATAGCCTAGTACTGTGTAACAAGCTGGTGAAAGATATAGGAAAATTCCATCTACTGTAGTACGTGAAATAATATCAGTGGAATTCTCCGCCAGCAGCCGAAAACGGGCTTCACTCTCTGTTAGTGCTGCCTGTGCCTGTTTGCGGACATTAATGTTACGGAAATATAGCGATAGTCCTGTGGCGGAGGGATAGGCGCGGACAGCAAACCACGCTTCAAAGGGTGGATAATAATCTTCTAACTCTAGCGGCACTTGCAAAGCAACTGCTCTGAGATAAAGCTGACCAAAACTAGTATCTGTCAATTCTGGAAACTCTTGCCACAAGTTCTTTCCTAGCAGATCCTCCGAGGAACGCCCTAAAGTTCTGCTTCCCTCATGGTTGAGGTAGGTGAAGCGCCACTCACTGTCAAAGGCAAGAAACCCATCAGTGATACTCTCCAAAATTGTCGTAACTTGTTCTTTGGCGTTCTCAGCTTCAACACGAGCCAAACGTTCGCCCTCAAGCAGGCGATCGCGTTCGGCTTCTGCTTGCTTGCGTTCGGTGATTTCTTCGCAAATTGCGCCCACCCAAGTAATTTTGCCAGGTAGTTGAATCGGATAGTAATTTACTGACCAGTAGCGCTGCTCTCCAGGGGCAGCGGGTGTTTCTCCACTAGTTTCTTGGGAAATAGATTCTCCAGTCTCCACGACATGACGGAAAGCTTCGGTGACTTCCGAAGCTATTCCTGGTAGCAATTCGGCAACCGTTTTACCGATATGCATCTCTTGGGGCATACCGTTGATTTCAGCTAAAGCGTGATTCAAGCGAACGTATCTCAATTTTTCATCCCATACGCCAATCCCGATAGGTGCGTTATTGAAAAGGGTATCAAGCAGCACGTTAGCTTCTACCAAACGAGTCTGTTCTGTTTCTAGTAGCGCTAGGAGTCGCTCACGTTCTGACTCTGCTTGCTTGCGTTCACTAATATCTACACACATCCCCACCCATTCGATGATTTCCCCTGTTTGATTGAGTATGGGCACACCGCGTATAGACATGTGACGGTATTCCCCGTCATAGCGTAGGACACGATATTCTGCAACTGCAACATTACGTCCATAAAATGCCTGTCTCCAGATTGCAGCTACGGATTGCCGGTCTTCTGGGTGCAGTGCATTTACCCAACCCCAGCCTTTGTATTCTTCAGGACTTTGACCGGTAAATGCCTGCCAGTTAGGAATCTCGTCAATAACATTACCCCAAGGTGAGGCTCTCCAAATAATGGATGCGCTTGCTTGTGCTAGGGAACGGTAGCGTGCTTCACTGTAACGCAGATTTTCTTCTACGAGCTGGCGATCGCGCAGTGCGGTTTGCTGTTCGCTCAAACACTGCTGTAAACCCGTAACTTCTTCATCTGTGAAGTTATTAGTTAAATTTTTAACATGGGTAAAATCTTTATTCAAAATTGGAACATCAGCAGTTTCCAAAATTTGGCGATATTGTTCCTGTGTTACTTGCAATAATGACTCGGTTCGCTGGTGTTCGATGAACTGAGCAATTTGAATAGCGATCGCACTCATCATCTGAAGTAAATCTGAGTCAGGCTGTAAAATTTGGTTGGTGAAGAATTTCATTACACCTAAAATTTTATTACCCAGCACAATCGGCAATTCGATGGCGGCTGCAAACAATTTCTCATCTGGAGCAAGTTCACAAATCCAAACAGGTTGACCACTTCCCCAAACTTGAACAGCTAACCCTTCCCCAATAGCGAGGGTTGAAGGCTGGATAAATACTTGGGAAGTATCTATGCTCAAATCAGATGAATGCCAACTACCGATGCGATGCAGAGCATTAATTTTTTCATCTACACTCCAGAAAATACCAAGTTGCCATCCTAAGATTTCGCATAGCGATCGCAGCAGCAGAGGAACAGCATTAGCAAAAACAGTGGTCTCAGCTAAAATCTGGGTGACTGTGTAGTGTGCAGATAAAAGCTGTTTTTTACGTTTTTGTTCAGTAATATCTGTAATTAATATTGATACGCCATTTTCCCCAGGATAGACGCGGTATTCTAACCAACGATGCCATGTTGGGTCTAAATACTCAAAATTTACTGTAATTTCTTCGGCAACAGCCCGATGCATCTCGGTGTAGAGTCTGCTATTAACTGTCTTAGGAAATAAATCCCAAATACTCTTCCCCAAGAAATCTTCTTTATTCATTTGAGCTAGTTGAGCTAGCTTGTCATTGACATAGGTGTAGCGCCATTCACAATCCAATATGACAAAAGCATCGCTGATCGTAGCTAAGATTTCTTCAACATTTTGGGGGCAAGTTGCCCGAATTTCAGCAGTCACAGTTTCTGCTCCTCATTTTTGAATGTATTTGGCTAAAAGCACCTCATCAGTTTCTCTCCATCGGTTTATACTGTGAAACGAAACTCCTAGCATCGTTGGCAGTTTTACCTGTGAAAGTATAACGCTAAATGTATTTTTATATTTATACCAGACGTAGGGAATAGGCAATAGGCAATAGCCAATAGGCAATAGGGAAAGATGAATTTATTTTTGCCTGTTGCCTCAAAAGTAAGTTATTTTTTTAAAATAAAATTTGATTCCTGTATAATTTGGACTGCCTCTATCTAGGGTTGTAGGGATTATGGGATAGTTCTAGTCTAATACATACCATTATAGTGCAAGCTATTTGGGCTAATAATAGAGTTATTTGAATGCAAAAGATGAAAACATGAGAGTTTGGCTTGCTTGCTTTTTTGTACTGTTTGCGTTGGCAGAATTTTTTGACTGGTTACAAAAATTTAACTTGCCATTGCCTATCTATATTTTGGGTGGGGCTTTTTTAGCCGTTGCTTCTAACTACGACAAGATTGTTGGTTCCTATTTCACCGATCCCAGTATGGAAGCATCACTCGAACACCCCCAGTTAAATTCAAGCACTTCATCTACAGAGCCTATTTCCTTTGCAATTGCCAGTTCTGTTGAAGATGCTCAACCAGCAAAAGCAGATGAATAATGGGCATGGGGCATGGGGCATGGGGCATGGGGCATGGGGCATGGGGCATGGGGCATGGGAAGAGAGATTTTCATTTTTCTTTGTCAGGGCTAGTCCTAGTAGAGTAAGTTTATTTTGACAAGCCCATGCATTAACAATGCATCGACCTGCATTGGCATAACAGGTCAAGAAATTTGTGTGTAGGCCCTAGCTTCTATTAAAAGAGAGTTAAGCTAATCGCCATTCAAATTGCATCTCCGTATCCCCGCGTCTTTCTAGCGAGTTGAACTATGCAATTTAAAAGCGCATCAGCTTCACAGAGGTGGAAAGCTTCCTCGCTGGTTAGGTTTGGCGTTAGATTTTCCATACCCTGAAAAGACCCTCAAGCCAACGCCTCGAATTAGCAAGTAAATTGCTAGATTAAATTAGAGTAATTTACTCGATTCAGGCTACCACCGCAACGCTGTGATTAGTGGACTTTTAGAAAAACTCCGTGTCCCGTTTGTCAAAGATCGAAATTCCCGTAAAACGTCCTTCAGCAATAGCTGGCTACAAATTATTTTGGTTAGCAGTGTAGGGGTCACCGCCTCTATCTGGGGAATTCGTGAACTCAAATGGTTGCAGCCTTGGGAATTAAGAGTATACGATCAAATGTTGCGATCGCGTCCTACGGAAGCACCCGATCGACGGATTTTGCTGGTAACAATCACTGATGCAGATCTCCAACGAGAAAAATGGCATCTGTCAGATACTAAAATTAATCAACTATTACAAAAAATCAATTCTTATCAACCGCGAATTGTTGGTTTATATCTTTTTCGACCAGAAGATAAAAATTTAGCAGCAAACAAACAAAATCAAGACAATATTATTAGTACTTGCTTGTTTAGCAGTGTCGGTAGATCTGAAATTCCACCACCGCCGAATTTTCCCATAGATAATGTTGGGTTTAGCGATGTAGTTCCTGATAATGAAAACGACCAAATCCTTCGCCGCAGCTTGTTATTCGCTCATTCTACAGACGAAAAATGTACAACATCATTTGCATTTGGGACGCTAATTGCCATTAATTATTTGGAAAAACAAGGCATTGAATACGAATTTACAGATCAAGGAGATTTTCAGTTAGGTAAAACCATCTTCTGGCGTCTAAAACCTAATTCTGGCAGTTACCAACATTTGGATGCAAATGGTTATCAAATACTATTAAATTATCGTCACCCCAATTATCTCGCGGATCGGGTGACATTGACAGAAGTTCTTAGCGATCGCGTTAATCCTAGTTTATTTAAAGACCGTCTGGTAATTATTGGCACTACTTCAGCTAACTTGGTTCCAGGTAGCTTTTATACACCTTACAGCAGTTTACCAGATCAACCAGCAAGAATGCCTGCTCTGTTTATTCACGCACAGATAGCAAGTCAACTGATTAGTAAAGTGTTGGATGGGCGGCCTTTAATTTGGTATTGGCCTGACTGGGTAGAACTAATTTGGGTGTGGGGCTGGGCAGTTTTAGGTAGTACTTTAGCATGGTGGTGGCGAAATCCGTTGCTTTTGCTAACGGTAGGAGGAATAACCCTAGTTGTATTGGTGGGAATCTGCATTATTTTATTTCTTCAAGCCGGATGGATACCGTTAATTCCCTCTGGTTTGGCTTTAACAATTAGTATGATCGGCGTCATGGCTTATACTAATTATCAAAATGAGCGGCAGACTCAGGTAATTATTCTCCAAGTTGAAAAACAACAAGAAGCGATCGCTCAATTAAATCTACTCTTAGAAGATCAAACAGCAATTCCCGATTCGCAGCTTGATTTTCCTCCTGCAATCGATTCACCACAAACAAAATCTGGTGATTTACTTTTGGGTGGACGTTACCAAATCTCAAAAGTCTTAGGTGCAGGCGGATTTGGTCGTACTTATTTAGCACAAGATACTCAACGACCAGGTAATCCAACTTGTGTGGTGAAACAATTAATGCCAGCCCGCCAAGATAGCAGATTTTTGCAAGTTGCTCGCAGATTATTTAATAGTGAAGCAGAAATTTTAGAAACTTTGGGTAAACATCATCAAATACCCGAACTACTTGCTTATTTTGAAGATAACCAAGAATTTTATTTAATTCAAGAATACATCGAGGGACATACTTTAAGTGAAGAATTGCCACCCGTGCAGAATTTACAAAACGAATCATTTGTAATTGGAATGCTCAAAGAAGTTTTGGAAATTCTGGTATTTGTTCATCAACATCGGGTGATTCATCGTGATATTAAACCGACTAATATTATTAGACGCGCTGAAGATAATCAGTTAGTATTGATTGACTTTGGGGCTGTAAAACTCATGCAGCCGCCCAGTAGCGAACAAACAGAATTAGCAACGGTAGCCATTGGAACACGGGGTTATGCACTTCCAGAACAGTTTGCTGGTCATCCCCGGTTGTGTAGTGATATTTACGCTTTAGGAATGATTGCTATTCAGGCAATAACTGGAATACTACCACAGGAACTACATCCAGATCAGGAAACGGGTAATGTGATGTGGCGACAAACAGCACGAATCAGCGAAGAATTAGCAGTGATTTTAGATAAAATGGTTTGCTATCATTTTAGCGATCGCTATCAATCAGCCGCCGCAGTTTTACAAGATTTAAAACGTATTTCAATCAATTGAAGTGAGATTTATCATTATGAATCCGAATGCTACAGCTGCCCAATATGATAGAATTGCCCGATGGTGGCAGATTAAGCATCAAGATTCGCTATACGGTATCGCACAATTAGAGCGAGCTATCAAATTTACTTCTAAGCGGCACTCAGCTATTGACATAGGGTGTGGAAGCAGCGGACGTTTCATTAACGTCTTTTCCAAGTATGGATTTCGGGCTGAAGGACTTGATATTTCCACCCAAATGATCGATTTAGCTAAGTACCTGCATCCAGAAATGAAATTTTACAACGAAGATATCTGCTGTTGGATTCCTCCAAAACTTTACAGCTTAATTTGTGCTTGGGACAGCACATTTCATTTACCGCTCGATATGCAAGAGCCTGTTATCAAAAAGCTATGCGATGCTCTTGAACCTGATGGAGTACTTCTGTTCACCTGTGGCGGTGGACATACAAACAGCGAGATTTCAGGGTCATTTCAAGGTCTAGACTTTGACTACAGCACTTTAGGTGTAGATGCTTTCCTACAAATTTTGATTGAGCATCACTGTACATGCCGCCATCTTGAATACGATCAATATCCTGAAAATCATGTCTATATAATTGCTCAAAAGACTTAACTAATCATTGCAGCGGATGTATAAATTTACCTCAATTGAGACAAAGCGCAGCTTTGGCGGGGTAGGGTTCTTAGGGTTTAACAAGCAATCAAGCGGAAATGATATTACTCATATCGATGGAGGTTAATCTTCGACAGTTGTCTGGAAAATTTTCTACAGCCGAAGTAGAAACACGCCACATCTTATTGTTAATCTACTTATAAGCTATTCATGAAACAGAACGATGTTGAAAGTTTTTGCAGACAGGGGCGGTACATTCACAGATATTGTTGCTGTTACTAATAATCAAGCAATTATAGACAGACTTTTAGAACATCCCGAACGTTTTTTAATTGTTTCTCTGCCTAATCGTCAGTGGCTTATAGTTTATAAATTACTTTCAGAAAATCCCGAACAATATCAAGATGCAGCTATTCAAGGTATTCGAGATATTATGGGCATTTGCAGCAAGGAACCTATTCCTAGTGAAGTAATAGAAGTAATAAAAATGGGCACAACAGTAGCCACAAATGCACTGTTAGAAAGAAAAGGGGACAGAGTTGTGCTGCTGATTACCAAGGGTTTTAAAGATGCGCTGCGAATTGGCTACCAAAATCGTCCCAACATTTTTGCCCGTCATATTGTTCTACCAACGATGCTTTACGAACAGGTAATAGAAGTAGATGAACGGTATGATGCTAAAGGGAATGAATTAATTGCTGTAAATATCGAACAAGTTAAACTCGATTTACAAGCAGTTTATCAGACAGGAATTCGGAGTTGTGCTATTGTTTTTATGCACAGCGATCGCTATCCTGAACACGAAAAACAAGTAGCGACCATTGCCCAAGAAATCGGCTTTACCCAAATATCTGTATCTCATCAAGTGAGTCCGTTAATGAAATTAGTTAGCCGAGGAGATACAACAGTAGTCGATGCTTATTTAACTCCTATTTTACGCAGCTATGTCAACCAAATAGCCAGTCAGCTACCCCAAGTCAAATTAATGTTTATGAAATCTGATGGCGGTTTAGTTGCAGCCGAACAATTTCAAGGCAAAGATAGTATTTTGAGTGGGCCAGCCGGGGGTATTGTTGGCGCAGTTCAAACTAGTAAAAGGGCAGGCTTTGAGTTAGTAATTACCTTTGATATGGGAGGAACAAGTACAGATGTTGCCCATTTTAAAGGAGAGTATGAACGACAATTAGAATCAGAAATTGCTGGGGCGCGGATGCGAGTTCCGGTATTAGCAATTAATACTATTGCGGCTGGCGGTGGTTCAATTCTATTTTTTGATGGTTCTAGTTATCGTGTAGGCCCGGAATCTGCTGGTTCAATTCCTGGGCCTGCTTGTTATCGTCGTGGTGGAACATTAGCGGTTACTGATGCAAATGTGATGTTAGGTAAAATTCATCCAGAATATTTTCCTTCAGTCTTTGGCATTGATGGTAATTTACCTTTAGATAAAGATGTTGTAATTGAGAAATTTGCACAATTAGCCCAAGAGATTGTAACTGCTACAGGAAATCATTGTACACCGGAACAAGTAGCGGCTGGATTTATGGCGATCGCAGTGGAAAATATGGCAAATGCAATTAAAAAAATCAGTCTACAACGAGGTTATGATGTCACACAATACGTGCTGTGTTGTTTTGGCGGTGCAGGCGGGCAAGTTGCTTGTTTAATTGCCGATACTTTGGGTATGAAAAAGATATTTTTACATCCTTATGCTGGAGTTCTTTCTGCTTATGGAATGGGATTAGCTGATGTGCGGGCGATTAGAGAATCAGGAGTCGAACAACCTTTAAATCAAGCATTAATTCCTCAACTACAACATTTAATGCAATATTTAGAAACCCAAGCTAGAAGTGAAATGAATGAAGCAAGTAGTCAAGTAGAAGTAGTCCGAAAAACTAACTTAAAATATCAGGGTACTAACTCTATCTTGACAGTGAATTTTGCTGATAAAGTGGCAGTAATGCGACAAGACTTTGAAATTGAACATAAATCTCGCTATGGTTTCATTCAATCAGACAAAACCTTAATTGTCGAATCTGTCTCAGTAGAAGTCATTCAGAAGATGGATACACCAGAAGAACCCTTAATTACTCGTACACGTTCTATAAATGAAGCGCCAAAATCTGTTGAAATAGTTCAGATGTTTACTGCTGATAAATGGCATGATACACCTGTTTATCGACGCGAAGATTTACAACCAGAAGATAGGATTACTGGAACTGCAATTATTGTCGAAAAAATTAGCACGATTGTAGTGGAACCTAATTGGCAAGCAATATTAACTGAATATAATCATTTAATTTTACAGCGTCTATAAACTGCTTATACAGTAAGTATTTGTGGTATCCAGGTTAAAAAACAGCGATTACCTTTTTGCTCCGTAACTTTTGCACCTAGCCTATTATAAAAACTAAGTCCGCGACTGTTGCGAACATCAGCATTCCAAGCAAGATGGGTACAGTCATTGTCCTTTGCTACTTGAGCTAAATAACTCATTAACGCGGCTCCTGCTCCCTGACTTCTCATATCTTCATCCACATACAAATCATCAAGCCAGATACTCGGTTGCCCTACAAAAGATGAATATCTGAATCCATATAAAGCAAACCCAACCACACACTCTGAGGTTTCTGCAAATAAAACGTAAGAAAAAGGTATTGTTCCAAAAAGCGTTTTACCTATTTTCTCCTCAGTAACTTGAAGTACGCCAGAATAAGCACCAATGTTTCTATCAAATTCAGACTTTTTTTGGATAAAGGAAAAAATTAGTAATATGTCATCAGGTGTAGCAGACCGAATCTTCATTGAATTACTTTTAATCACTTTAGTAGATAATTTTAGCAAAGAATAGGAATCAAACATGTACACAACAACGCTACCAGATCCCGTCCGCTTAGAAATCTTCAAAAATCTCTATCAATTTATTGCCGAACAAATGGGAATTGTTCTCCAAAACACAGCAACATCGGTGAATATCAAAGAAAGGCTAGATTTTTCCTGCGCTATATTTGACTCTTCTGGATTATTAGTAGCAAATGCCCCCCACATTCCTGTACATTTAGGCTCAATGAGTGAAAGTGTTCGCAGTTTAATTAACGATAAAGGCGACAGCGTAAAACCAGGAAATGTCTATTTATCAAATAACCCATACAACGGCGGTACACATCTTCCTGATGTAACTGCAATTACCCCTGTATTTTTGGAAAGTGGGGATTGGGGAGATGGGGAGAGTTGTTGTACAAGTTCTTTCTCCTCTGCCCCTCCGCACCTCTGCCCCTCCGCCTCTTCTGCCCCATGCCCTATGCCCCTCTTCTTTGTTGCTTCTCGCGGTCATCAAGCTGATATCGGCGGAATAACTCCCGGTTCCATGCCTCCCCACAGTACCACAGTAGAAGAGGAAGGAATTCTTTTTGATAATTTTCTCTTAGTTGAAGAAGGAAATTTTCGAGAACCAGCAGTCAGATATCACCTCTCAAATCATACTTATCCTGCTCGTAATCCTGAGCAAAATCTAGCTGATTTCAAAGCCCAAATTGCCGCCAATGAAAGGGGAGTTCAAGAACTGCGAAAAATGGTTTCGCGATACAAGCTCGAAACTGTTCAAGCTTATATGAAATTTGTGCAAGCTAATGCTGAGGAGTCGGTGAGAAAGGCGATCGCTGTTCTCAAGGATGGTTCATTTATTTATAAAATGGACAATGGAGCACAAATTCAAGTTAAAGTGACAATTCACCCAGAAAAGCGCAGCGCTACTATTGATTTTACTGGAACCTCTGGGCAATTAAATAGTAATTTCAATGCTCCCAAAGCTGTAACTCAAGCAGCGGTTTTATATGTATTTCGGACTTTAGTTGATGATAATATTCCTCTTAATGCCGGATGTCTTAATCCTCTAGAAATTATTATCCCGGTGGGCTGTATGCTAAACCCAACTTATCCAGCAGCAGTAGTAGCAGGTAATGTAGAAACTTCCCAAACCATTGTTGATGCTTTATACGGTGCTTTGGGTGTGATGGCTGCTTCTCAAGGAACGATGAATAATTTCACTTTTGGTAACGAACGATATCAATATTATGAAACTATTTGTGGTGGTTCTGGAGCAGGAATTAATTTTTATGGAACCGATGGCGTTCATTCCCACATGACTAACTCGCGTTTGACCGATCCAGAGGTTTTAGAAACACGTTATCCTGTACTTTTAGAAAGCTTTAGTCTTCGTGATCATAGTGGTGGGAAAGGTAAATATTCTGGCGGTAATGGAGTTGTTCGTCGTATCCGGTTTTTAGAACCGATGACAGCTAATATTCTCTCTGGACATCGGCTGGTTCCGACCTTTGGATTAAATGGTGGGGAAGCGGGAAAAGTCGGACGTAATTGGATACAACGTCAAAATGGAAGTGAAGAAAGTTTAGATAGTACTGCAACGGTGGAGATGAATGTTGGTGATGTTTTTGTGATAGAAACTCCTGGGGGAGGTGGATTTGGTCACGCATAGGCGCAGCGAAAAGTCGAGCCAGTGCGTTCCTGTCGCCTTGCGTCGGAAAGCAACTGGCGTCGGAGCGCCGGTTTCCGGCGATCTGTTAGCGCAGCGTTAGCGACGTAGGAGCGTCACTTTTCAAGACAAAGGTGCAAAGAATAATATCAATCAAGCAGCTGCACTCAAAACTCCATTGTCGATCAGTTTGCCATCTTCCATTTTCACAATGCGATCGGCAACATCTAGAATCCGATTGTCGTGGGTGACGAGTAGAATGGTGCAGCCTTGTTCTTTGGCTAATGTCTGCATTAAGGTGACTACATCTCGACCGGATTTGCTATCTAAGGCAGCTGTTGGTTCGTCAGCTAGGACGATTTTGGGATGGTTGACTAAGGCACGAGCGATCGCAACTCTTTGCTTCTGTCCACCAGACAAGTTATCAGGATAATAGTTGAGACGATTCCCTAAACCAACGTGTTCTAACATTTGGGCAGAAAGCGCTTGCATCTGTTTTAATGATAAATGATTGTGTAGTTCTAAAGCCATTTTGACATTTTGTAAAGCAGTTAAGCTGCCATGCAAATTGTGTGCCTGAAAAATATAACCGTTGTTTCTTCGTGCTAATGTCAATTGTTCTGCATTGGCATCACACAGTTCTGTTTCTAAGACTTTCAAGCTTCCGGATTGAGCAGAACGCAGTCCACCAATCAGAGTCAATAACGTCGTTTTACCAGAACCAGAAGGCCCAGTCATGATAACAATTTCACCAGCATTGATTTCTAGGTTAATATCAAATAAAACTTGTTTCTTTAATTGTCCGTGACCAAAATAATGGTTAAGGTTATTGATGGAAATAACTGGTTTATTATTCATAAAATTACCCTTCATCATTCACTAATGACCAATGACCAATGACTAATGACTAATGATAAATTTCAAAACATATCAGCAGGGTCGGCAGATTGAAGTTTGCGAGTGGCGATCGCTCCCGAAATTCCACACATAATGATGGTTAGAATCAGAACGAGTAAGGCTCGCGATAATGTCATTAAAATGGGTAGTGCAGTTGCTTTTGCTGCGAGATTATAAAGTCCAATTGGTAAAATTAAACCAGGAATAAAGCCAAAAAAAGCTAGGATAATTGCTTCTTCAAAGACTACCGCAAGTAAGTATTGGTTACGGTATCCCATTGCTTTAAAAGTTGCATATTCTTTGATGTGACTGTTAACATCGGTTGAAAGTACCTGATAAACAATGACAACGCCCACTACAAATGCCATCGCTGTTCCTAATCCAAAAATGAATCCAATTGGGCTTTCTTTCTGCCAATAACTCTGCTCAAATTCAATGTATTCTTGATGAGTCATAACTCTGACATCATTAGGTAGATGAGAGTGTAATGCAGTAGCAACTTGCTTTGGGTCATAACCTGGTTGGAGTTTAATTAATCCCAGATTGATGCTAGCGGCTTCTCGTCGAGGAAAGAAATGTAAGAAAGTTTGATCGCTACCAATCAAAATTCCATCCGCACCAAAGGATGCTCCTAATGTAAATAATCCAGGGATGGTAACGGTACGGCGCTCAATTTCAGTAGTAACAATTTTTCCTCCTTCAACTTGAGCGATCGCATCTTTATAACTTCCTCTAGAATTGCGATCGAATAACACCCGATCTGGCAGCTTAATTTTTTTCAATTGCTGATTCACTTCTGGCAAATTCAAAGCTGGTTGTTCAGGCTCAAACCCAATCACTTGCATAGATGTATCTTTGCGAGTTTCGGGATGTTTCCAAGTAATAGTATTGGAATAAAACGCTTGTGCTGATTGGACTCCCGGAATATCCTTTGCTTGATACAAACGTCGCCGTGAGAACGTGCCTAAATTCTGTGTGTTCCGCGCTTGGGGACTGACTAAGACAATATCTGCATTCAAAGTACGGCTGAGTTTTGTATTGCTATCGTACAATGCACTTTGAAAACCAAGCTGCATAAACATCAGCACATCAGCAAAAGCAATCCCTGATAATGCCACTAAAAGACGGCCTTTTTCCCGACTCAGTTGCAGCCATCCGAGGGGCGTTCGCCGTTGAATTTGGTGAATAAATCCAATCATAATAATTCGTAATTAAGATCCATTTTGGAGGTTGCTGAATCGGAGAACGATTCTTTGCGCCTTTGCGTGAAATAAAAAACCATCATTTTTCAATTTCTGCTGTAATTTGCAAATTAGTAAACTTAGCAGCTTTTTTACTTGATGCGTCATCCAAAGCCACATGCACCTCAACCACCCTGGCATCAATATTAGTACTAGGGTCAGTATTAACAATAGTTTGCCGTTTCACTTGAGAACCAATACGTTCAACTTTCCCCACAAGTTCGCCAGGAATCGAATCGCTAGTTACTTGCACCCGTTGTCCGATTTTCACATCACTGATGTCGCTTTGATAAACCTCAGCAACTGCATACATGCGTTGAGTCTGCCCAATTTCCACAATCCCATCGTTGCCAACGACTTCTCCAGCACGGGTATGAATCTCTAGAATTTCACCATCAATCGGCGATCGCACTGATGCTTGATTCAGTTCTGCCTGGGCTTGTTTCATGGCTGCAATGGCGCGATCAACTTCTACTTGGTTCTGTTTCACATCCACTGGCCGCACTTCTGCAATCCGATCCAGATTTGCTCTGGCTTGATTAAGTTGCGCTGGACTGGTAGATTGAATCCGCGCTAACACTGCTTTTGCCTCTTGCAAACTCTTCTGAGTAGTTTCTAAAGTTAACTGTCTGGTATCTCGATCGGCAGCTGAGATTGCACCCTCCTGATACAACGACTGATAGCGGTTGTATTGTGTCTGTGCATTTGTTAATTCTGATGTTAACCGAGCCACTGTTGCCGCTTGAGCATCAATGTCTCCCTGTCGTTGTGCTGACAAACGAGCAATTTCGGCACGTTGAGCATTAATTTCTCCAGTTTTAGCTCCCGCTTTGGTGATAGCAAGTTTCGCTTGGGCAACTTTCACATCTTCCTGCGCTTGCTGATATGCTGCTAAGAGGCGATCGCGGTTATCCAAAATTGCAATTACTTGCCCTATCTTGACGCGATCGCCTTCCTTAACTAACAATTCTTCCACTCGATTGCCGTTATTGGCGGTGGGAGCTGACAAGTTAACCGTTTCTCCCTGAGGTTCCAATCGCCCCAGCGCTGTCACTGTAGTAATTTGGGGTGAAGTTGCTGCTGTGGTGGGATTTTGTACCTGTTGATTTGATGGCGATCGCGAGAGTACATACGCAGAAGTTCCACCCACAATAATCAACGCGCTAGCAGCAATTCCAAACCATTGACGAGATTTAGCAGAGGTAGGGCTACCCGGTAAGTTTTGCAGCATTAACAAGCTCCTAGTTACATTTAATAGCTAGACAAAACTGTTTCGTTTCGTGTATATTATTAAGGTAAACGAAACTGTTTCGTCTTGTCAAGTGTATGCTGGAAATATATGTGAATGACGTGAATGAGTTCGCTAGTTTATTTGTAAAATCAAGACATGAGCAAATCTAAGAGTGTTGAGCGCGATTTATCTCCCGAGAAGACTGAAATGATTCTCGATGGGGCAATGCAAGAGTTTCTCGAAAACGGCTATGCAGCAGCCAGAATAGATAAAATTGCTGTGGCGGCGGGTGTTTCTAAAGCGACGATATACAGGCGTTTTCCCGACAAGGAAAGTTTGTTTACAGCATTGATGCAGCAATTAGCTTGCAAAAAAGAACTTTTTAATTCAGCACAAATCCAATCTGCTCAAGGCGATCCGGTTTCTTTGCTGAGATCCTTTGCAAATAGGATGCTTGAGCATATTGCAGACGATCCGCAAGCTCTGACATTCTTCAGGATTATTATTGGTGAGTCAGGGAGGTTTCCAGAATTAGCGCGAGCATTTGTCAAGAACATTGAAAAACCGATGCTAGAAGCTCTCACCCAATACCTAGCTTCTCATCCAGAACTAGGGCTTCCCGATGCTGAAGTTACCGCGCGAGCTTTTGTTGGGACACTCGTTCATTTCGTCCTTTTGCGAGATATTATGCAAAGTGGCGATATCGTGCCGATGGAACGCGATCGCCTGCTTGATAATTTAGTGAAATTAATTATTAAATAAGAATTCAGAATGAGAAGACTTTGATACCCAAATCGAATATGGCGATTTTTTTTTGAATGAGGTACACACTTAGGATAGGACAGATGTGCTATCCTCATTGATTTTCAATAATCTGAATTCTGATTCCTGACTCCTGAATTCTTTCCACTTGCTTAGGAGCTTTGATTTCAGTAAATAACTGAATTGCTTGATGAATATTCATATGACTTTCATCAGGCTGAGCCATTTTTTGATAAGTTAAACCCAATTGAAAATAAGCTTCAGCTAAGTCACATTTAGCACCGAGTTTTTCTAAAAGTCCGATTGCTTCTGTATGATTAGCAAGAGCTAATTCAAAATTTGCTTGGTGTCGATGGATTTCGGCTAATGCATTGAGTGTTTTAGCTTTTACTTGCATATAGTGACTTTCTTCTGCAAAAGTCAGAGCTTGGTTGAACATTTGATTTGCCTGCTCAAATTCTCCTAAATTGACATAGGTTTGTCCCAAAATTTGCATGAAATAAGCAAATCTTCCAGTCTGTTCTACTAGTTTTGAATTCGTAATATTTTGATAAGCTACATCTGCTAATTGATATGAAGCATCACGCAAACCTGAATAAGAATATACCAAAGCTAAACACACTGAAGCCTTTTCAGCCCAGCGATGATGCTTGGTATTTTGAGCCAGGTAAATTACTTGTTGAAATAACTTTGTAGCTGCTTTTAGTTCCCACAAATCTATTTGATAAAGACCAATACTTAATAAAGAATCTACCTCAAGCATCCTTAGATAGTAAACTGTATGTTTATTTTCTGGCTGAGGTACAAGAGATTTGAGTGCTTGCGTTGCTAAAGTAATAGTCTTTTCTTGACAAGCGATCGCTTGACTAATTTTACCTATTATCCAGTAGAAATCACCCAAAATATTGTAAAGTTCGCTGAGATTTTGGTGATTTTCCAGATTGTTAACAACTTGATTAATTGCCGTCAGTATAGGCTGAATTAATCCCATACGATACAGCGTACTGCCAAGAGGTAAAAACTGCTGCCATTGATTATTTCGGCTTTTGAGAAGAACTTTGCCTGCCAACTCAAATTCTTGAATTTCGATGTAGTGATAATATGCCTCTAAAGCTTGCAAAGCATCTTTAAAAGATTCAATTTGTTTAACACTGCCTGTCCAAAACTCAGCGGCTTTGTGGTTGGCGATTCTCCATTCATCGCTGGGTCGTAAACGGGCGATCGCTTCTGCACGAATCACTGGATGTAGCCAATATTTACCTCGATCACACTCTATCAAAGACCGATTTCTTAAGGAAGTAATAATTTGGCGATGTTGGTCGGGTGGAACATCCCAGAGCAAACAAAATAAACCTTGAGATGAGATACTTGGTATGTCTTGATAACGATAACATCCCAAACGGCAAAGCAAGCGATATGCTTGGAGGTCGAGATTTTGTAAACGATTAATTTGACTAACAGCTAAATTTTTTAAGTCGGTTGCGGCTAAAGGATCAGCCTGATTTTCTTGCCAATAAACAGCCATATCACCGTCAAAATCCTCTTGAATCGAACCACAGAGAATTCCCATTGCTTTAGCATTACCGTTATATGTGCGATGCATGATTTCTAAAGTTGGCAAGTCGATCGCTAATCCCTGGTTGCTAAAAAACTGTTGCCATGCGCTTTGATCCAAACCAGGAAGCCGATAGCGATCAACATTTAGTCCAGGTTCACAAAGGCGATCGCGGCTAGTAATTAGAGTCACAGATTGCACCCTAGCATCAGCTAAAACTCGTAATAGCTCTACATAGTTGCGGTGGGAAGCAATCAACCCACCTTTTCCATCCAATGCAGGTTCGAGATTATCAATTAACACCCCAATCCGCCGATTGTGGAGTTGGCGCTTGAGTCGTGCCAAAGTTACGCCAAATTCTACCCCAGGTTCTTCATTAAAATCTTGTTTGAGCCATTCCTCTACAACTCGTTCGGCGGGAGTGATGTTTTGCGTTTCCTTGGCCATCAGCAATTCCAAAACCAACTCAAAATCCTGAGTTTGGAGATATTGCTGCGCCAGAGTAGTTTTGCCCAAACCGCCTTCACCTTGAATGACAATCACTTTCGAGCCTTGATTTACCAAAGCATTCAGGTGAGCGATCGCTTCTGTTCGTCCAATAAAATTGCTATCCTCTAATTTTGGGGCGGCGTGTGGCGTTCTAGAGTAATCAATCAGACTCGATATCGTATTACTTTTTCTCAGAACCCGTTCCAAAGTAGCGCGACAATTACTTTTAGTAATCTTCTGGCGCAGTACCTTAGAAAGTAACTTCCATAACTGAGAACCAGCATCCTTAGCATGTCCTTCCGTACAACCGTAAGAACGAGCGATATCCAAGTATTTCCTACCCAACCAAACTTGCCCAAGAATTACTTTTTGCAAATCGCTCAACCGTTCCCCGGTCTGAGCAGGAATTATGGTGTCTAACCATGCTAATGCTGCTTGGGCGTCCATTTGTAACGGCTAGGGTAGTTCAGACTTTTACACACAACTATAAATCACTCTACAGCTATGCTTTTCAAATTTTCGGATAAGATTTTGTAAATCCTACTTTTTTCCCGACTTTTCCGGCCTTGCCTTCAAAGCGAAACTATAAAAGCCTTGTGGTCTAATAAAATAAAACTTATTAGGTCACCTCAGCACCATCATTACTTATGGTGAAATCCGACCCCCGTCAATCTTTGCCTAGCAGCGCTGAACTTCCTTGTTCAGACGATACGCCAGTGGATAACGAAGACCAAAATTTTATTCCCAATTTACTTTTGTTCTTGCTGCAATATATTTGGGCAGACCGTAATGACTGGTTTTTCAGTGTTGATATGGGTGTTTACCATACCACAGGTGTTAGCCCGCTTGTGCCAATTGTTCCAGATGGATTTTTGAGCTTGGGTGTAGAACGTCGCAAAGCAGGTAAATCGCGTAAAAGTTATGTTCTTTGGGAAGAAAACGAAATTCCACCCATTCTTGCTTTAGAAATTGTCTCCTTAACTCCTGGTGGAGAATACGACAAAAAATTAGATACTTATGCCAAGTTAGGAGTACTGTACTACATTATTTATAATCCAGAGTATTGGCAACGTGATCGTCACCAACCTTTTGAAGTTTATCGCTTAGTAGATGGTAGCTATCAATTGCAAATTGGCGAACCTTTTTGGATGCCAGAAATTGGTTTAGGAATTAGTAGGGGGCAATACGTATCTGGTAATATCCCGCGTCAGGTTTTGTATTGGTATGACCGACAAGGAAAGCGATATCAAACTCCAGAAGAACAGCTTGAATTAGCGCAAAAACAACTTGAGCGTTATCGTCAGCAATTTGGGGAACTGCCAGAGGCTTAAATTAACCAAAAAGGATTTTTACAGGTTAAAAAAACTTATTCTCTTAAATACGAGTAAATTTTATGAGAAATTAATGATTGATCTAGAAACAATTAGGACTTACGCAAAAACTCTCTGAAACTCTTATTTCTTTGTGTTATTTGTGTCCTTTGTGGTTCGTTTTTTCATAATTTTGCGTAAGTCCTGACAATGAAACTTTATTTTCAAGTACAATAAGGTGTTGAAAGTATAAACCAGCATGAACATGGAAACTACAACTAAAAGGCAAGCATTAATTAAGGCTATTAATGAACAATTAGAACTCGCTTATGACGATACACTACAAGAAATTTTAGAACTGTTAAAAATTCGTAAACAAGAAGACGAATCAGACGAAATAGAGTTTGAAGAGGGATTAAAAGATATTGCAGAAAATGGTACTTTAACTTGGTCAGAACATCAGCAACAAATTGCATGAGCTACCAAGTAGAAATTTCCAAGAGTGCATCTAAACAACTCAAAAAGTTACCCTTAGATATTCAATCAAGGTTAGAGAGCAAAATTCAACAATTAGGTCAAGACCCTCGCCCTGATGGTGTCGGTAAATTAAAAAATGGCGAGAATCGTTATCGCATCAGAGTAGGCGATTATCGGATTTTGTATCAGATTTTCGATGATGTATTAATAGTAATCGTTGTTAGAGTAGGACATCGTAGAGAAGTTTATAAGGACGAATAAAATTACTGTCTCTGGATTTTTATGAGCTATAGCAGCAGAGACGAGATTTTAAACCCAAATTTTCTATAACCAACTTTTTCTCTGACTTTTGTAGCTGCATCAGATAAAACTGCCTACTTTCGCCGACTGACAAAACAAAGTGCGATCGCTTAGGCTATTGGGCAAAGAGATAAAAAGCAAAGTATAAAAATTATGCTTCACACCCTCAGCCCACTTGCAGAAGACTTAGCAGGTCAAACCCATCCCAGTCCGCACTATTTCCAAACACAGCAGTGCATTCGTTCCCTGATAGACAGATATGTTGCAGTCGAAAAACTACATGAGCGTCTGCAAGATTTACTGATACAGTTTGCTAATCCCCAACCGCGTCCTTGGAAACTCATCGACTGGCAAACAATAAATCGCAATCAAATTATCGGCATAGAGCCAGAAGTATTCTTATCAATATTGATAGGTGCAATGGATACAGAAGCCCCCATTCGTGGCTATACCCAAACCAGCCGCCAATATTTGGAAAAACTGCATCCTCAGATGGCTCGCTTTGTTGGTGGCACAGTCGGTGAAGACAACAACCTCATAGAACTTGGCTTGTGGGAAAAAGAAGAACGTCAGCATACCCCTGCATTAATCAAAGTCTACACCCAATTAACAGGCGACAAAATTACCGCCACACATCGCACAGTTCGAGGCTATCTCCCCACAGATGACCCTTACGAAGATTTATATCGCCACGGCTTACACCGTATAGCCACAGAATATGGTGCAACCTGCCTTTATCTTTGGCTAATGGCTCACACCACAGGTGCGCTCCACGACGTACTCGAAGAACTAGCACAAGACGAAATCAATCACATGACCAAATTCTGGGGGTTTGGAGTCTGGGCTTTCCCTGATACAGGACTAATGCGAATTGGACGCACCCTCATCAAAACGCGATCGCAAAACTATCAGCGCAACAACCTTATACGTACCCTCCGGCGCATGATGGCCACTCTCAACTGGAACGCCTGGTCATTAACCAATAAAACCACCCTCCTCTTCACCTTCACCTACACAATGCATCGCTTATGGACTTGGAACAACACCCTCACACCAAAATACTTACAAACTTTATTTGAAACTCCTCAATCAATCATTCCGGCTTTCAGACGCGATGAATTGCGTCTCTACATGAAACCTGTTCAATAAACCTCTTCCTCTCTTCTTTGCGTCTTTACGCCTTTGCGTGAACTTTTCATTATTTTCCTCAACACCAAAAATTCATGACTTTATTACCCACCGATCTAAACCCCCAACACCTACCCCACCACATCGCCGTCATCATGGATGGTAACGGCCGATGGGCAACCAATCGAGGATTACCCCGCATCGCCGGACATCGCCAAGGAGCAAAAACCCTCAAAGAACTATTACGTTGCTGCAAACATTGGGGAATCAAAGCCCTAACAGCCTACGCTTTCTCAACAGAAAATTGGCAGCGTCCCATTGAAGAAGTAAATTTTCTGATGCTTTTGTTTGAGCGATTACTACGCCGCGAATTAGCACAGATGCATCAAGAAGGAGTGCGAATTTCGTTTATTGGAGATTTATCGGTTCTACCCAAGTCTCTACAAACAGAAATGGAACGTTCAATGACAGAGACGCTAAACAATCAAGCAATACACTTTACTGTCGCAGTCAACTACGGTAGCCGCAACGAAATTACAAAAGTCTGTCGCCAAGTAGCCGACTTAGTCGAACGAGGCGAACTCAGCCCGGAACAAGTGAATCAAAGTCTTATCGAAAAACACCTCTATACCGCAGATACTCCGGAACCAGATTTGCTGATTCGTACCAGCGGTGAGATGCGGTTAAGTAATTTTCTGTTGTGGCAAATGGCCTATACAGAAATGTATTTCACTGATATTCTTTGGCCAGATTTTAACACAGAAGCATTTCATCAGGCTTTGTTGAGTTACCAAAAGCGCGATCGCCGTTTTGGCCAAGTTAAAACTTCACTCTCAGCTTAGTGTACAAAAGTTCTCCTCACACTTCCCCGAAAGGGGATGAAAACTTTTGACAATAACTTGTCACGAATCGGCAAACTATTATTCATGAGTAATTTTTCCATCGTTGATACGATCTAGCAAGTTGCTACTTGTCACAATCAGCAAATCTATGTAATTTTACTACTTGACCCAAATCATATCTATCATGGGTGCCAAAAACGGGATTTTTTGGGCTTTGATCTCGTAAATCTCGTTTTTTCTGGCAGAAACCCGGTTTTTTTAGTTTGTGAAAAATAAGACTAAATATTAGCTATTGATAAATTTAGTACTCAATATTTGTTTGTCAAAATAGTATCTATCAATTGATAGATTTATCTGAAAATATATTTTAATATATAAACTGCAATAATTAAGCCAAAAAACTTATGGTAATGTTTTCGCAAATATTAATTTTCTAATACTGTCAATCGTGCAGAATATAAATAAATATTATAAATAATAAAAATATGGAAAAAAATGGTATCAGTGCTAGCCTTTCAACTGAAAACCTAACCTTTCGTCCAGGTGATACTCCTGCCTCGTTTGAGGTAACTGTCAATAATGACAGCGGTGAGTTTGTGAATTTTCAGATAGAAATTACCGCAGCCGGAGAAACTCGCAACCCCGCTTATCGCTGGTATAGACTCGAACCAGAAGTATCAGCAGCTAAGCCAACAGGCAGTAGTACAATATTCCAAGTCTTCATATTCAATACGCCGATAGTGGGATTTGTCGGCACTGTTAACCTTATGGTGAAGATTTTTTCACCACAGTTAGCACAACAATGCAGACTTGTGCTGCGTCTGAAAATTGAGCGAGACAATAGACCAACACATTTAAGTTTAGAATTACCTGTGCGAGAGTTCCAAGTTTATCCCCGCAATTCTCTGGATATATTGATACGGGTGCGGAACTTGAGTCAACAACCGACAAATGTGGTGCTACGTTTTACAGGTATAGATCCGTCTTGGGTGACTAATAGTGCAGAACGACGATTAGCTATAGAACCCGGTGGTATAGCAGAAGCCACATTCCAATGCCAACCTCCTTCTGTATTGCAAGCGCCCAGTCAAAACTATCCTTTTGCCATCGAAGCCGTTAGCAATAATGGTTACCCAACTAGTACTCAAGGCAATATTGAAGTTTTACCTGTGGGTTTTGTAGAATTTACGGCCACACAAAAACACCTAAAAATTCCTAGTAAATCGGCATGGTTACCCGACTGGAAATCCAATACAGCCTCTTTTGAATTGCTATTTAAAAATGCTAGTAACTTAAATCAGCAACTTGATGTGCAAGTTCAGGGTAGAGACGAACGAAAATGTAGTTTTAAGAAGTTTCCTGAAATCGCCAATTTAAATTTAGGAGAGACAACTAAAGTTATTCTTGATGTGAAAACAAAACGTCCTTGGGTAGGAATAGGGAAAACTTTGTTGCTGGAGGCTAAATCGGAATTATCCGACCACCGTTTAGGTACTACAGACCCCGCCACCCAGACATTAGAAGTGCGGGTTTTGCCGATTATACCTGTGTGGTTACAATTAGCAGCGATCGCCGCCCTTGCAGCACTGATAGCATGGATAATACAACCAAGGGGTGTCATGCATACGCGTTCCGTGAACTCAGTGCGTTTTAGTGGCATTGGTTTGTCTGTTGTCAGTGGTTCAGACGATTGCACATTAAGACTTTGGAGTATCGGCAACCATCGTTTAGATGCTGACGACAGAGTAACATATGCTGGGCAGCCTATTGCTTGTGATAAACCGCAACAGCCCAAAGGTTTGATGACCATAACTGATGACGCTGTACAAGTCTTACGTTTTATGCCATTACAAAACGATCGCGCTGCCGTTGGTCTAGATAATGGTGTAATTGAACTCAGAGATGTACCCTCAGGTGTTAAGATTAGCGAACTTCAAGATCTTAAAGATCCAAAAGCAAAAGGCGATCGCGTTTTTGATTTAGTTTTTACTCCCAATTCTCTAAATTTATTTAGTGGTTATGGTAGCGGGAAAGTTAGATTATGGTCAAGACCAGCACCCAATACTAATTTTCTGTCAGAACCACAAGCGATCGATGTACAAAGTACATTAAAATTATCAGGTTTTCAAGTTCGTGCCTTAACTCTCAGTCCAGATGCCACAACTGTTGTGATTGCTGGAAACTTTAAGCGCTTCATCTTATGGCAGTGGAATCCAAGTCAAAATAATAAACAATTTCCAGATTTATCAGTGCAAAATCTGGAAAAATTAGATGAAAGAGTAGGGCGTGAAGATTATATTTGGGCATTAGCTTTTGTGCCTAATTCGGCAGAAAAAATCCTTGCAACTTCTGATTCTGCAGGATACATCACAATTTGGAATTTAAATCGCTGCAAGATTCTCACAAATCCCAATTCCCAAGTACAAGTAAATGAACTAAATTGCCCACCACTAGACCGCTGGTCAGCCTCGAAAACATCTGTGCGTAGTCTAGCATTTAGTGAAGATGGTAATCTGCTAGTCAGTGGTGGCGATGATGGACGAGTCGTAATTTGGTATCTAACCTCCGAACATCAACTCGATAAAACAAAGGCAGCAGAAGGTAAAACAATTTACCAAACCTCTAAAAAAATCAATAGTATCGACTTGAAAACTAATCAAGGAACCATGATTGTGAGTGGCAGTGAAGATTTTCAGGTCAAACTACACCGCATCAAATAAGGGAGTCGATGACATGCAAGCTAAATTCAACCCACTGCAAGTTTATATCAACCCATCTGATATTCAATTTGGAATGCCGGGAGATAGTATTGTTCTCTATATAGTTGTGACTAATCAGGGAGATAAAAGTGCTGTTATTGACTTATATTTTGTTTTTGATGAGGGATTTCAAAATTTAACAGGCTGGTCTAGTTCTCCTAGAGAAAGTTTATCATTAGATCCAGGGCAAAATAGTGACGAAGTGAAATTTGAATTTCAAATTGCCCCTGACGCTTTTCCTGGAACCTATGAGTATACCTTATTCGTAGACTCCCCTCTGCATTATCCCCAAGATACTCCCCTAACCTTTCCAAACCAAATTAAGGTTCTGCAAAGAGAACAGACCGCAATTCGGTTGAATGACCCGACATTTTTCATTAGACCTAACACCAACCCCAACAAGCAATTGATTTTCAATTTTAGTGAAGCTTTGCAAGTTGAGGTAATAGTTGACAATCCCTCCGATCGTGTAGACCATTTCCGCTTGACTTGCCCAGATTTAGATGATGACTGGTTCACAATCAATTATCCCACAAGTGGATTAGAGGGACAAGGATTGGTATCTGAGGTAAATGCATTAAAACTCAATCCTGGTTCTCAAGGTCAAATATTATTGAAATTTCATCCACCTGCGGATACCATCGCCGGTAGTTATTCTCCAACAATCCGCTTGTACTCGGAAAACTCTCCAGACTTAGTGCTACTCGATTTGGTATACATCCAAATTCCCACAAATTATCGCCTAGATATAGAACTTAATACAATTTTGGGGCAAGTTAGCCGTAGTCTTGGCAAGTATGAATTATCACTAGCTAACCGAGGAAACATTGTCCGTGAACTGATATTGAGCTTAAAAAATCGAGACGAGGAAGAACTTTATACTTACACTTTTGAGCCTACTGAGGTGAGATTAATACCTAGTAAAAGTGCCATAGCCAATTTGATGGTCAAACCTAAACCTTGGTGGCGACGACCGTGGCTTGGTACAGGACTAGTTGTCAACTTTCAAGTTAACATCAAAGACCAACAAAGTTTACCTTTACCTAACACATTCCCTCAGGGAACATTGATATGGAAACCTCGTCCTTGGTGGCAATTTCTCCTATTAATTTTAGCAATTTTGGGGTTATTGGGAGGGATAGGATTTATTATTTTGCGAATTTTAAACCCTGACCCTTTAAGATTGGAATCTTTTGAACCTAATAACTCTCGAATTACTGAAGGCGATGAGGTAGCCTTGAGTTGGAAAATTCAACACTATAAACAGTTGCAAAAGCTGGTTCTCACAAGCAAAGGTTCACAACCTATTCAACCTATTACTTATGACTTTAGCAATGGTATTCCTCAGTCACTAGGTAAAAGTAACGCTAATGAAATACCTCCTTGTCAGGTGGAAGAAAAACAAGAACTCATTTGTAGCAATGTGAAAACTGGAGTGAGAACCAAAGGTAATTACACTTTTGAGTTACAAGCTATTTATCGCAATGGTATACAATTATTTTCTCGAAAAGACCAAGTAGCAACTAAAACAACTCCAGTAGAAATAGTTGAGAAAGAGATTGCTAGAGTGATTAACTTTCAAGCAGATAAAACACAATATACAAAAGGTGAAAACATTCTTTTAAGTTGGACAATTGACCGTCCCTTATTGCTGGCACAAATTCAACTTATTGGTAGTGCAGATGATGGTACATCATATAGTGAACCAATTACTTATAAATTTAATCAAGGTAATATTGCTGACCCGAAGCTGCAAAAACTCTGCACACAACAAAATCAACAATTGCAATGTACAAATATTCCTCTTCCCGCATTCAAAGCTGGAAAATTTGCCTTTGAAATTAAAGCTTTTCCTAATAACGGAAGCCCAAAAAATGATTCTAAAAAGACTGAATCTAAAATTGCAATATTACCAAAACCATTTCAGATTGTTTCTTTCACAATCAACGGTAGTCAACAACCAAATCTAGAACTCAACGAAGGAACAACAGCAACTCTCAATTGGAGAGTAGAAGGAGAAAATATTCAGGTTAAACTTCAACCTTATGGCAATAATATTCCAGCAGTTGGTTCAATGAAGCTTCCAGTCAATCTAGCTTTCCCGCCTCAAATTGCACTGCAAGTTAATGATATATCTGGTAACCAGCAACCCCAGCAGAAAGGATTTGCCATCAAAGTCATCCCAAAACCAGAACCTACTCCCATACCTCCCATTAACCCAACTCCACCTAATCTTCCGCCCAATAACCCATTTAAGAGTCCTTTACCTTAAGCCTAGTTTATCTAGTGTAAATAATGTTCGTAGTCCTTGATTTTTTAAGCACTAAAGTGCTTACTACGAACCTCTCAAATTTACACTTTTTGGGCTACGTGAAAAGCAGAGATATACGAAAGTTGCAAACTGCTTCCAAAATTATCTTCGATGCGATGCTTCAATGCTGAAAAGAAAGACTCTTTGCTATGTGGATCTAATTTTATGTACATCGAGTAATATCAAGTTCGGATAATCACTTATTATTAAAATTTCTCCGCGTCCCCGCGTCCCCGCGTCAGTCTTAATGATAAGTCTTCATCCGAACATGATATAAGTACTCAAAAGAAACTGTTAAATACCCATCAACAGTGTATGTCACTTCTGATACAAATTGTCCCCATATTAAGTTTTTGAATTGCCCCGAATCAATGGCCATGTTTCCTAATTCTCTCAAGATATATTCTTGTGCTGGAGTAGCTGATTATTGCTTGTTTTAGGTCTTCCATTTCTCAAAAAGCGTAAAGCTTTGGCTGTTGTGGCTTTTAATAGCTCAATTCCTCGTTTTATGAAAAGTTCGGCGTCTTTGCCCATTTGACAACACTGGTTTTCGCAACGGTACTACCTCGGCTTCGCTACTTTCGCGTGCTACCCGAATCAGCAACCCAGCAGCTATCAAACTGGCAATCATGGAATTACCACCGTAACTAAACAAAGGCAAGGGTAAGCCAGTAGTTGGTAGAGAACCTGTAGCAACGCCAATGTGGAGCAATGATTGTCCTACCATCAAAACCGTCACACCGATCGCCACCAGTCGATGCACTGAATTTTTCGCTTTCAGTGCCACAATTAATCCCATAGTCGCAAATATCGCTAAAAGTGCTAACAGCACCATACTGCCAACAAAACCAAACTCTTCAGCAAACACAGCAAAAATAAAATCGGTGTCCTGAATTGGTAAATAAAACAGCTTTTGTTGGGAAAGTCCAAATCCGGCTCCCCAAGTTCTACCAGAACCAACAGCTAGTAGACTCTGCACCAACTGATAACCATCTCCTGTTGCATCCGCCCAAGGATTAAGGAACGACATCACCCGCTTACGCTGGTACTCTTTGATACTAATACTCAGTAGTGCCAACATCACTCCGCCGATCGCTGTCCCTCCCAAGTACTTGTAAGGTAACCCACCCGCTAAGGCAATTAGCCAAATAGTCATACCACAAAGTGCTGTTGTACTTAAATTAGGCTGGGCAAGAATTCCTAAAAGCACTAGACCAAAAATAACCAGCCAACCACAGCGAACCCGCCAACTAATTCGTTCCCATTGACCAAAAAGCCTCGCACTTTGCAGCACCAGAAAGGGTTTAATCAATTCTGAGGGTTGAATGGGAATTGGCCCGATCGCTATCCAACGTGCTGCATCAAAAGCCTTTTTTCCCAATCCTGGGATCAGCGTCACGAAAATTAACGTCAAAAACACCATCAAAAACCAATGGGATTGTCCCAAAATTTTCTGCAATGGCGAGTTAACAATAATATTGAATCCGAATAAGGCAACTAAAACCCAAAGCAGTTGGCGCTTAAAGTAATACAATCCATCATCATGACGCGCATCAGCAACGGGATAGGATGCTGAAAATAGGACGATCAAGCCGACGAATAGCCAAATAAAGGTTAGCCAGCGCAATAATCGCGCTTCTAGTGCCCAGTTGGAGACGGAATTATCAAAAATTGGAATCAGGCGGCGTAGATTCACGATCGCTATAGGTGAAAAGTTAGGAATTAAAAGTTAGGAATAAAACTCATAAATCATAACTCATAACTCAGTAATCTGATGCACCGTTTTCATCATACCATTAGTGTAAGTTGCTACACATAATCAAGCCTTAGCAATCAGTAACTTCTACAAGCTGTTTTTATCTAGCGATCGCCCAATGTTGCTGAAGCCAATGCTACACTTATACTAATTTGCATCCAGAAGCGTAATTTTTGCATTATGTTAATAATATTGTTCTATCTTCAATAGACTCAAAAATAATGTTATTAATCTTTGCTTATTGATAAAAAAGATTTTAGGGATTGCATAGCACATCAAGACCCAAAAATAGTTAGCAAGCAAATCACTGTTTAAATCGTAATATTATAAACTTAATTAAAAGATATTTCAGTAAAAATGAAATTTCAGTTTTTCCATCGTTAGAGGTCGGACTTTTAAGCACAAATCCCTACTGCTTCTATTGAATCAACCTTCTATCTAGAAACTATGTTTGATAGCTAGGCATCAAGCCTGTATTACTTCCAAATTCTGATTTTTGATTGATGAATTCTGATGTAAATGCTTGCCTTTTTATCGATAGAGGAATTTCAATCCGAAACTCAGTTCCTTGTCCTGGTTCTGATATACATCTGAGTACTCCCCCATGTTTTTCAACTATAATTTGATAGCTAATTGATAAACCTAATCCTGTACCTTTACCAACAGGCTTAGTTGTGAAAAATGGATCAAACAATCGTTCTTTAACTGTTTCTGTCATTCCTGAACCATTATCAGCAATTCGGATCGCACAGTTAGTTCCAATGACTTCTGTAGTAATTGTAATAATATTAGGATGAGCATGAATTTCTGCGATTCCTCGTTTACTGTTATGGTGATCGAGAGCATCGATAGCATTGCTAATAATATTCATGAATACCTGATTTAGTTGACCAGGGTAACAATCAACTAAAGGCAAATTTCCATAATTTTTAACTATTTTGACACCAGGATGATCGAGGCTACTCTTGAAGCGATTTTGTAAAATCAGCAAAGTACTGTCTAGTCCTTGGTGAATATCAACACTTTTCTTCTCCGCTTCATCAAGTCGCGAAAAGTTCCTCAGGGACAATACAATTTCTGATATTCGTTCGGCTCCTACTTCCATCGAATTGAGAATTTTTGGCAAATCATCTAGTAAAAAATCTAACTCAATTTTCTCAGTATATTTTTGGATTTCTGGCATAGGATTAACATAAAATTGCTGATAAAGATGTACCAGCTTGAGCAAAGATTCTGTATAATCTTTTACAAATTTTATATTACCATAAATAAAGTTAACGGGATTATTAATTTCGTGAGCAACCCCCGCAACTAATTGCCCTAAACTAGACATTTTTTCAGCTTGAACTAATTGGGCTTGAGTCTGCTGAAGTTCCTTGAGTGAGTTTTCCAATTTTTTAGCTTGAGCTTCAGCAATTTCCGCTAGATTTTCCTTGATTTGTAAGGCACTGCGTAGTTGAGATCTTTGTTGTTTGAGTTCACCTGTTAACTTTTTGGCATCAGCCAAAGCAGTGTTCTGAGCTTGCAATAAAAACAGAAAATCAACAATTGGGTCATGAATCGCAAAGTCTTTGAGCTTGATACCCAAAGGAGGAAGACTACTTGTATCTGTAATCCAGGGAGAACCTAAGAAAAATATCACCTCTTGATCTGGGTGATACATCATCTGACCTTTGAGCTGCATTCGATTGTGGAGAAACTCTAAAATAAACAGGGCACGAGACTGTTTACTAATAGTATCAAAATCGAACAAAATTTTTGGACGATTGATCTGGAAATGCTGCTCAATAAATTTACCAACTAGTGGTTCCGGACTAATACGTTCTAAAACATCACCAGCTTGTACAATTTTGCGATCGCGGCTAAATACAAAATGGAAAGGAAAAGCTTTCGCCAGTAACTCTGGTGAAAGCGTAAGGTAAGGAGGAGCCATGCTGCTGTCCTGCGGTCAATTTGCTTTATAAATCACTAAAAATTCATCATGTTCACCACCTTCTTCTCGACTCTGGGTTTGGCTAATATCAACTTGTGTATCAAACCTAGTTCCCAATCCCTTGACTAATCCAAGAATCATTGGCGTCAGCCCTTCTCTATCAGAGCGATAGTGTAAATTTAAAGAATTTTCCTCCATATCAGTACACTCAAATGATGGAGGTTGGAGTTTGGGAAAGCTAACTCCGACACGAGCATGAAGATTGTCGAGGTTTTCTAAAAACTCGGGTAGTGTATCTCCGCTCATATCCATCATTTCACCATAGCCTTCTTCGGCTGTGTACTGAACCCAGAATTCCCCAAAGGCTTGCATAATTTCTGTGGGAGATAAACCCAAAACGCCACTAGCAGCTTTTACTAGCCTATGAGTGATGTCATCAGGATAGCCTTCCATACTGATGAAAACATCTACATCCAACTCTGCTTTGTGCTTAATTACTTTCCAAGTTTCTTCGCCAAAACGACTGCATACCATGTCTTGAATCGCCTTGTTCACTAATCCATACATGGAAGTTTCCTCTTGTTGCACCTAATTTGCTTCGTGAATTTGACCAAGACTAAAATGACGATATTTCCTGTAGTTAAACATTAAAATGTCTGATTACAGTTTTAAAAACCCAAAAACAGGTAAGATTATTCGCATTTTAATACTAAGATATATTGGATGTACAACCGTATTTCCACTCTTTACTTTCGTCTACAGCTATGCACTCACAACCAGCAACGAATTAGGAGACAAGCTATATTTAGATATTTGGCGTTGAATTCCGTTAAAGAATTGAACTCGAGCGTCCATAGCTTCTACAATTGCTTGTTTAATCTTGATATCGTCTTCAATCATCCCAATTTGAGCTTCAATCACCGCTGCAAGCTTCGCCGCGTGACTATCATCGATATTAATATGAACTTCAAAAAAGATCAGTGATTCTTTAGGTAAGGGAGCAGCGCCGACAATTCCTTTATATAGTTGTGTGTACAACGAGCTAACAATCCCTTCAGAAGCATAACAGACAGCACCTAGCGCAGCTAAATAGCCATACTTGTGAGGTATTTGTAAGTAGGTATCAATCAAGGCGCGAGTTTCAGGTGCAGTAGATAATGCTGCTAAAGTTTCGTCGTGGATACCAAGTGCGCGAGTAAATTGACGAAATAATTCTGGGTGGGACTGACTCACATCTCCTTGTCCCATTTCGTCAAATAGGTTTTCCAAGATGACTAACTGAGTACTTTCATCTTGGCAGCAAGATAAAATGCTAGCCAGGATACGATTAAATTCTTTCGAGAATTTGTACATCTGAACAGCTAGTATCTGTACATCTGCTAGAAATAAATTTCCAGTACGACACTGCATTAGGAACTCATGGTTCCATAAAGGATGATTATCGGCTATTTTCTGAAAGGAATTTTTAGCTAAAGAAAGTGTCTGTGTCATCGTGATATTTGTATGGCTAGATGGAGGGGTTGGTCAAGTAAAGGGCTAAAGAATGATTCATCTAGTGCGATATGTTCTGGAGTCACACGTAATTCCTTTAGGATTGGCATCGTATTGAAGCCAGAAATTTTAAGGGCATTAAAATAATCCTCAAGAGTTTTGTGAATCAATTGCACATTTAGCCAGGAACCGTCTCGTTTCCAAATACGGCCAGGAAACTGTTGATCTCGCTTGCTGAAGTAGCCTTTACCTTCAACTTGAAAATAAAATGGATATCCTGGCTCCCGCATATATGGAAAGGATGGATGGGGAACGCTGAAAACAAATCTACCACCGGGACGAAGAACACGTGCAACTTCCATCATGCATTCTTCAGTCTGAGCAATTGTTAAATAATTAAATAGAAATACTGCAACAACTAAATCAATTTCACCATTGTCAAATTGCTTGAGGTTAGTAGCACATCCTACTTCGTAGGTAATACCCAAAGCATCCTCTATTTCTTGCAAAGTTGCTGCTTCAATCATGCTTTGAGAAAGGTCTATTCCATGTACTTGTGCAGCTCCACGTCGGCGTAATTCTCGGCTGCAATAACCTTCACCACAACCTATATCGAGTACTCGCAGCCCACTCACAGGTTCACAAAGCGCTAGTACCAAAGGGCGTGCTGTAAAGTCTGATAAGGAAATAGGTTCTCCTCTAATCCACTCTGATGCTGTGCGATTATATAAGTTTCTCGTTGAGTTTTTATGATTCAAGGTTGACATTTTTCACTATTTATTTATATTTGATTTAGGTTTATCTTCAGAGTTGCAAAACTATCAGCATTAAATACGGATATATATATTTTTAGCATTTAATATTTTTACTGTTAACGTTGATTTTACCGATTTTCATCTGAGGTGTTTGCTGTATTTTAAATTGAATGATTTCAAGAAATAGCGAGCCTAACTTTGATTGACTTCGTAAGCTCTTCAAAAAAAGTAACTCCAAATTATTTAACTTTATAAATTTTTGACATTTTTAATTTAAAAAATACCTTACATGTAACTACTTCTATATCTTTAAGTTTTAAGTTTATCTCTGCTTTATTAAAATACTTAAAATTTGCTATTTTAATCAAGATAAATACGATAAGGAAAACAGTATATTTGACGAAGTATCTGCAAAATAATCTTGTTAATTTATAATAACCAAACTCGTTTTGACGACGAACTAGCTTTGGATACATCACTTATTTAACTAATTAACAAGAACTTTGGGAGAAATAATGTTAACAAAACTGCCAGTAGAATCATCAGTATCCAGCTTAGAATATGAGCGTGCGATCGCATTTTCTCAGCTTGGCGATCGCCTCTTTGATGAACTGGCTGATAAAATGGCTACGAGACGCCAGTATCGACTGCTGTTTGAACACACATTAAAGCCTGAATTATTCCAGCAAATCCGAGTTGCTGCTGCGGCTTATATATCAGTTTGTCTGAACAGTCCCATCATTCTTTCCGAAGCTGAAATGCTTGAACGGCTAATGGAAGCAAGAAATACTTTGCCGAACTACACCGGCACTGGTCTTTTAATGCCGAAGCGGGAACACACTCTGGCATTTAACCTCTTTCAAAAAAGCGTAGCTGAGGCTTTTTATCAACTAGGAGCAAATGACTTAATCGATGCAGTAGATTTACCAGTCAATCTCCGCATGGTCTACGGCAAAACTGACTCGGCAAAGTTGGGTTTGCCCTTTGCTAGCTCGAAGTGCCATAGCGATGTCTGGGCAGGTGTTCCCGCCGATGCGACTGTAGTGGTTCTGCCACTATTTGGCGACATCGATAATATAACCATTGAAGCTGGTGAAATGCCCCGGGAAATGGAATTACAGGCTATGCGGGTAATGTCAGACTTTGCTGAAGGTAGAGATATTCCAATGGTTGTTTCCTACACTGAAGCACAATTACAACACGGTACGATGTACTTTAATGATGCCCGTGGATTACACCAAACAGTAAGACGAAAGACTGAAAGTTTGAGAATTTCAGTAGATTTTCGGTTCCGCAGGAAATTCAACGAAGCTTACCGGGCAATGATACCACCTAGTATTGCAGGTTTTGAAGAAGATATGAGCGTGCCTTATGAAGATTGGCTAAAAGTTGGCAATGAAACCCTGATTGTGTTTGATGAAACTGTTGAACAGGCTAAAAATAGGCAGAATATTGGCGCTCCAGTTCCGCTTTACACTCGTGGGTATCGCCTGGTAAATATGTTTGACTTTTAATTTTCAGAAATACGAATAACAAAAAAGAGGTCGAGAACGACCTCTTACCAATTCCCTAAAAAAAATGTTCTGTCTACAGCAATTACGACAAACCAGTATTAGCACCTTGTTTACCAGTTGCTAGTTCCACTTTGATGATTGTGCCGCCTGCTTTTTGAATGCGTTGCTGTTCGCGGAACCAGTTCTCATAGGGAACTAGCTTAGTGAAGTAAGTATTTTGTAGTTCGCGTTGGGTACGAATTCGGGTTTGGCTAGGAACTAGAGCAGTAATCTTAAACAAACGGGCCATGTTGTGAAAATCTCCTGTATTGTTTGTGGAAACTTTTTTATCTCTAAATCTTGAGTGCAAATCTTTAAATTAATCTTTCAAAGGCTGGAAATCAAACATCAATACTAGACCACCAACACTCATCACTGATAATTGACCAAGATAAGCAATATAACGTTCTAGCACTCACGATTGATTTCCAGACCTTAATAAAGCCGCACCTAAATTCTTAAGCGCAAACTAGCTCTTAGCTTAAGCCAGAGGAGATATAGTCTAAGTAAACGCCCATTTCCTTACCGGCGTCAGAACCTACCAAACTGGCGGTTACTTCTTTGATGGATTGGATAGCTTGTACAGTAGCACCAACAGGTACACCCAAGGAGTTATAGGTTTCCTTCAAGCCATTGAGTACGCGCTCATCCAAAATCGAAGGATCGCCAGCCAACATAGCGTAGGTGGCATAGCGGAGGTAGTAGTCTAAGTCACGAATGCAAGCAGCATAGCGACGGGTGGTGTACATGTTGCCACCGGGACGGGTGATGTCAGAGTACAGCAAAGATTTTGCTACAGCTTCTTTGACAATCGTAGCAGCGTTGGCGCTGATGGTGCTAGCAGCACGTACCCGCAGTTCGCCAGTAGAGAAATAGCCTTTTAGCTTCTCTAAAGCAGCAGAGTCGAGGTATTTACCTTGAACGTCTGCGGAGTTAATGACAGCGGTAATTGCGTCTTGAGCCATGTTGTTAATTCCTTATTTCCAACTGTATTGCAATACTTCTGTTTGATGCCGAGTAAACAGCTTTAACCTAGTAAAGCACCAACTAGATAGTCGAAGTAGCTACCAGCTTCAGCAGCGTCATCACCAGACAGCAGGCCAGCAGCACCAGCCTTGACTCCGCGGATACCTTCAGCAAGAGCATCGATAGGAGTTCCCAAGGACTTATAAAGTTCACGGGCGCCGATAACACCAATTTCTTCGATGGGGGTAACATCACCAGCAACGATACCGTAGGTAACGAGGCGGAGGTAGTAATCTAGGTCACGCAGACAAGTAGCAGTCAATTCTTGACCGTAGGCGTTACCACCAGGAGACACAACATCAGGACGCTTTTGGAACAGTTGATCGCCAGCTCCTTTAATTAACCGTTCGCGATTGTCTGTCAAAACTTGAGCAATCCGCAGGCGGCGCTCACCAGCTGCAACAAAGGATTTGATCCGATCCAATTCACCAGGGCTGAGGTAGCGTGCTTCTGCGTCAGCATTCACGATCGCTTTCGTGACGATACTCATTAATGGATTCCTCCAATACGAATGAAACCAGGATTTGATTAAACTGGTGCAACTTTGATTTGGTTGACTGAGTTTATTTTCTCGTCGTTTTAGACACAACAGTTTTATAACTGCTACGGCTAATAAATTACGAGTTTGCTTGAGTCAACATAAGTACACAAGCTTTTAAACTCAGCTACCTTCCGCAAAACATTTTCCGGCATTCTGTTGAGCATTTATGACTGCTCTTAACACTTTGTAATATTACTTTTCAGATTTCACTGTCTAGCTGCAATCTGAGAGCAGTATTACGAAAGGTTGCAAAGCTTGTTGGGTACTGGGTATTGGGGACTGGGGATTGGGTATTACTGGTAATTGGGGACTGAAAGTTTACCTACCAGTCCCCAGTCCCTAGCCCCTACTCAGCTGCCTGTACGCTGCCAAGGTAGTTACCTGCTGGCAGGGATGGGAAGCGGTTGTAAGGCACAACATCTTCACCAAAGTAACGGGCATATTCTGGGCTTTCAACTATTGCTTCTACAGCCGCTGTTAAGCCGCTATCATCTAGCAGCTTGTTGTATTGCTTAATTTCTTCTTGAGTCGCCGGTGCACGTCCCAATAGATGACGGAAGAGGAACTCAATCACCTTGGCAGACGGATAAGGTGAAAAGAAGCGCTGGCGATAGATTTCAGAACTAGCCAGTTGGCGCACAAACTCGCGGACGGAAATTTCACCATTCTCGAGTTTGCTGTCTAGGCCACTCAGGCGGAAATTATCAGGTATTTGACCGCTATAGATATCCAATACCTGAGAGTAAATGGCGTTAACTGCCTGTTGCCTTTCGGCTGGGCTTGTACTTTCCGTTAAACGGTAAATACGTGCATGTTTACGCACACCTACTTCTACAGTTTGTCCGCTACCACTACTGTAAGAACGACCTAGTTCAGCATAGGAGGGCTGTTTGTCCGCGATCGCCTTTTGGCTTGCGATATCTGCGATCGCCTGGGCTATAAGCGGCGTATCACTAGATCCTGTACGTGGTTGCACAGCCTTAAAGCTCGGTACAACTACATCGTCATTTTGCTTGGTTAGCTGGTTGTAAAGCTTCTCGGTATTCGGGAAGTTTGCCGCTGGTAAGGTCGGGAAGCGACGGTAAGGTACAGTATCTTCACCGAATACTTGGTTATATTCCACACTATTTACCAGAGCACCAATAAAGGCACGAATACCTTGAGTAGCCAAAATCTGGTTATATTTGCGGATTTCTGCTTGGTCTAGTGGAGCACGTCCGAGGAAGTGTTTGGTTCCCAACTCAATTACTTTGGTGTTGGGGTAGGGTGTATAAAATTCTTTGAGGTAGAGATTCGAGTAACCCAAACCTTCAATAAATTCTTTTACACTGATTTCGCCGTTACCCAGCTTGCTTTCCCACACCGTAAATTCATTTTTAGCGATGTAGGGTGCAACATCGCGCTCAAAAATCTGACGATAGGCAGCGCTAATCAAAGTTTGCACTGCAACTTTGTCACTGGTATTCGCCACCAACTTGAAGATTTTGGTTTGTTCGCGCTGCTTGCTAACACCTTGGTTAATGCGGAACTGAATATCTGGTTCTGACCGCTTTTCACTGACAGTACCCAGTGTCACAAAGCTCGGCGTTACTTCCTTCTGGACTTTCGGGGCAATATCTTCACGAATACTACCAACGCGCAATTGTCGCCCTGCTACACCACTAGGGGTCAGATACCGTTCATAAGGAACTGTATCTTCACCAAATGCTTCGCTGTATTCTACGCTGTTAATGATGGCGTCAACCACAGCGTAGAAGCCTTGTCTAGCAGCGATATCAAAGTACTTATTGATTTCTTGACGACCGTAGGTAGGACGACCCAACAAGCGGCGGTGAATGTACTCGATCGCTTTACAAACATACAGCGATGACCAGTAAAGATTGCGGAATACATCCGACTTAGCCAAAGCACGGACAAACTCCCGCACAGAGATGTCGCCGTTTTCCAGCTTGATCTCCAATACCTTTTGCCGCTGACCTTCGTAAACATCCCGGCCGAAAACTTGCAGATAAGCAGCTCTAATAACTGCTTGGGTAGAGCTTTCGGAGAATCTGATGCTAGAACCTTTAGCAGCCTTTTTGCCAATAGTTCCAGGCAGTTGATCCAGTTTGAACACCTTAGGTCCAAGAGTACCGGGAGCTTCACCCCGTGCCTTAGGATTACTGTTTTGGTTATTAATCCCTGCCCCTTGATGAATCAGGATGCGCTTGGTATCCTTGCCAAAAGGAGCCGGACTGTTGCTGGGGTTGCGAGTTTCTTTCGGGAAAATCGCCCCAAACTGAATTTCTAAGGGGTCATTACCAGAACCGTAAGGATGCTGATCAGGTAGCGGTTGCTCGTAAGCCGCAAATGTGGTGATGAACTGAGGTATCTTGCGGAAAGGCGCACTGTAGTTAAACAGGTCTTGTTGCGGCCCCCAGTTACGACATTCTTGGGCTTCTTGACCCAGACCCCGGAGGTAAGGTACTGTCTCTTCACCAAAATAGTCGCTGTATTCAGCAGAATCTACTAAGGCATCTACTAAAGCTGCCAGACCACCGATAGAAATAATCGAGAAATATTTTTGTACTTCTTCGCGGCTACTTGGTCCCCGTCCCAGAATGTGACGGAAAGCTAGTTCGATGACTCGGCTGTTAATAAAAGGCTGGTAAAACTGTTTTTGGTAAAGGGGAGATTTAGCTAGACGGCGAACAAACTCCTTCATAGAGATGTCGCCATTCTTGACTTTGGATTCTATGTCAGAAATAGACAAGCTGTAAGCACGGGTAATGTCGCGCTCAAAGATTTGTCGGTAGGCTGCTTTGACTACCTCATTTTTTTCGCTAGCTGACAACCCAGTTTTCATCACAAACTTGGGACGTCGTTCTGCCGCATTAAAGTAAATTTGTGGCAGTTGTAAGCCTTGTTGGTCGCTAGAGGGACGTTGGCGCAGTTTATTGGAAGGTGTGGCTGCTTTGAATTCTGTAAGCAAAACATCCATGTACTGAGAGACAATTTCTGTAGCCTCAGCATCCTTACGGAAAAAGGAAAGTGACCCGGCTTTAATTTCTTGCAAAGCCACCAGTGTCGCTTCACCAGAACAGGCATTTTCAATTATTTCCCGTAAACCGCGTGTGTTCACGGCGATGATGTTGGGGTCGCCAGCAACGATCGCATAAGTAGCATAGCGTAAGAACCAGGATAAATCCCGCAAGCTCTTGGCCATGTTGCTCGGACCATAACGAGCAATGTTAATTGGTCTAAAACCTGGAGGTGTTGGGCCGCTGGGGGATGAGTTAAAGATTGAGCGTAAATTTTCTAGGAACCCACCACGGCTTTCAACGTAAGTTATTGTTCCCAGCTGCATCCCTTGTTGAACATCACCACTACCAGCACCAGCAGTTACTAGTTCTGGTTCTCTGGGCTTTTCTAAAAAAGCCATTGGCGAACCACCGACAAAAATCCGGTTGGCAGCTCGAGATACGATAATCTCGGAATTATCCGTGAGCGTCTGGGCAATTTCTAGACGCTTTGCACCAGATGCAAAATAGCTTGCCAGTTCATTTAGTTCACCAGTGCCCAAAAAGCGGTCTTGCTGCTCCGCTTGGGTAATTGTAGCTACAGCTAGGGTTTGATATAGTTGCGGACGCGCAACTGAGCTTCCACCACTTGCCTTAACACTCATCGGATTTGTAAAACTCCCATCATAATCATTTATGTGTTAAGTCTGGGTCGCTTTGAGGCTTGACACATCGGTGCGTCTATGCTTATTAGCCTAAGAGTACTGCCTGCAAAACTGCCAGTAAATTAACCCAGTTAGCTTTTAGATTAAAACGTTTTGGGTTATCAAGGCTGGTTTATTAAGAAGTATGTAGAATATGTAGCTTTAATGCATCAAATCCCAATAGATAATCTTGTTTGTCTGAGACAAAACTAAGTTTTGTAACTAAGTAGTTAGTCATTTGTCATTTGTCGTTTGTCCTGTGGCTAATGCCGAATAAACAACGCCAAATGTCTAATCGCTTGATGTCCACCCTACAATCTGTAACACCAGTGGACAGTAACCACTAGTCAGTGTTAAGTTGTTTTTGCTACTAATAGCTGAATATTTATAAATAACATCGCTCTGGAAAGATTCTGAGATTAGAAAGGCTCAAGCTTTAGCTATCATCATTGTTTATTGTAAAAATACTATGCTTAAAAGTTCTAAATTTAACTACTTATTCAATGCTACTGCGTCTGCCATAGTAGTTATAGTGGCTGTTACTCCTGCAAATGCGCTTCCAGGTCAAAATGTCAGCAGCGTTGTCAAGTGGGCAAAAACGAGATCTCAACTACCCACTCTGACATACAACAGCGAAGCCCACGGCTATGAGGGTACAAAGGGAAAACTGTACTTTTATGCTGATGTCACCTCTGAAGATGGGACAGTAACAAAAGAAGGAATCACTGTTGGTGGTAGCGGTCTCAAATTCACCACAAAAAATGCCAATGCCGTAAAATTGTTACAAAATATTTATAATTCTCAGATTGCCAATGACTTCCAGAAGTCTCGGTACGTGACCAAAATTGGTCGTGACCTATATTATCGCGGGCAAAAGTTTGCTTACATCACCGCTGAGGTGCAAGGCGGGTCATCATTGCAGATAATCCCTTTGAGAAACTTGCAAGAATTTATTGATAATGCAAAATATTGTCAAACGAATCAATGCGACATTTGACTGTGTAGAGACATTGCAATGCAAGGTCTCTACATGTGGATTCATACCGCAATTCAAGAACGCCCCAATTTCAGATTTTTGATTAAAACTGTCGTAGTAAAAAAATATTTATGAACAAAAGTAATAAATTTAACTTGTTGCACTTTGCCACTTTGTCCACCCTAGCAATCACATTTGCCGTTGCTCCGGCCAATGCCTTACCAGGACAAAATATTAACACTGTCTTGAGCTGGCTAAAAACCAAACCCCAACTACCAACCCTAGAATATGGTCACGAAACCTTAATTTATTACGGTACTAAGGCAAATTTGAGTTTTTATGTGACAGTTCACGAAAGTAATCAAAGGATAGTGACTCATGAGACCATATCTATAAATGGTGACTCCAAGCTCAAATTCACCAAGAAAAATGTCAAAGCAGTCAAATTGCTTCAAGACATTTATGGTTCTAATATTGCTAATGACTTCAAAAATTCTCGCTACGTCACCAAAGTTGCTCACGAACAGTTTTATCGTGGGCAAAAGTTTGCCTACAGCGCTTCTGATTTCGAGGCTACAGCTGATGCACCTAGTATTTCCGGATTTCAAATAATTCCCTTGAATAATTTGCAGCAAAACATAGATAGTGCAAAATATTGTCAAACTAATCAATGTGACGTTTAATTAACTCTGTAACCCAGAATTTATATAAGCATTACCAGTCAATAAAGGTACGCAATTACTAACATTAAAAGCAGCCGCAAGTTCAACATCTGGTTCAAAACCTTTTTCTATCAACTCTTTACCAGAACTGCATTTTTTCAAGTATCCTACTAAATCGTGCTGGAAAGCTTGAAATGCTGCTACGGCTGCTTCGGTTTCTGGGGATAAACTACCAGGTAAATAGCTAAGAATTGCCCCAGCACCAATCAAATCTTCAAAAGCAGGCCGGAGGCTACCATTATCTTTCCACCTCTCACCAGCAGGAATCACTGCGATTTTATCGCCATATTTTTGAGCAAACTGGGCTACAGCTTGGCAATTTCGCAAACAGCCAGCCAAAGTTGGTGTCTTTCCAGTATGCAAAGTTAAAAAAGAACCATTAGGTGAAGGCAAAACTAATCTAGTTCCAGCAGGAATTTTTTCTAGTGACTTTGGAGAAAGAGAATATCCAGTTATTGTCCAACGTTGTCTATGACTCGCTAATTCTGCTTGTAGTGACTTGGCATAATCTATAACTGATTCATCTTTATATGCGTAGGGAAAAATTATCGCACCATTGTTCGTGGCAATTTCTACACAAGTAGAAAAAGAAAGAACATCAACTATTATCACTACATCACTGATAGAAGCAAGTTGAGAAACTCCTTGTGCGCCCCATTCACAGCGTAAATTAAACTCTGATTGGTCGTAAATCATAAGAGCGATCGCTTTTATACAATATTATAAAAATTCAACCATAAATAAGTAAGCTAGTGTAAAGCTACTGAACAACTATGGGGAAGAATAAATACTATTAACAGGGCTAATTCATCAGATAAATTAGTCTTAGCTCCTGCTAGATTACAAGATACATTTTCTGAATCGGTATTCTAGCCATTATAAATAACGGAACTATTTTAACTATATCTGCTTACACAGATTTAGAGTGAATCAAGAGTTTAAAACCAGTTTATTTGGGTTAAATTTGTGCGTTTATAACACTCTGTAACTGACAAATAACTGATGTAGCAGGATTGTTATGACGCGAACGCTAACTCTACCTCCCAAACTCAAGATGGAAAAATCTTTCCTTCTTACTCAACGAACGATATTCAGCCTTTAAATCAAAATCAACCGCCAAATACCTTGATGCTAGAACAAAATCAAAATCGAAGGTTTCCGTATATGTGTTTCGTAATGTATAGCTTTCTATTTTATTTTGGCTAAATCGTCTGCTTTCAAAAATGGCATTAAGCCTACTATCATTTGCAAACCACAATGATTGTTTTAAAAGAGTTGGATCAATGTCAACGATATTACCTTCAAAGGTAACAAGCAAATCTTTACCTGCTTCCACTTTTTTGGAAAGTTCTGCATCTACTCTAGTACCAGCCACTGCCACATTAGTTACTCCTAAGTTGCCGGATCTGGATTTATCGAAACTTTCATTATCTGTTATCTTTAGGGTTTTAGCGCCCATTCTTCCCAGAAGCACAATCAACTCATCATCTTTCTCAAGTGCAAGATTAGAGTGGTAATGTTCAAGACGAGTTAGCTTTTTAGAGTCATAGGGATGAAGTGTATAAGTTCCAATTGAAAGATTATGAGTTGTCGGATATTTTTGCCTCGCGGCTTCGAGAGATAGAATCTCGACGTTTTCCTCTTCAAATTGACTACGAATATCGTTTATAAGCTTTGAAACAGTACGTTCCATTACTTCAGTTATTCTTGTCAATAAATCTTTGTTTCCTGATTCTACAAGCGACTTTTCAATAGGTAGTCGCTTACGAACAAAACTTTTTACATCATAATTCTCAAGAGCAAGTAATTTCTTTTGAACCTCGTGATTTGAATTAGAGTGAACGACTTTAATGATTATCATCTTACCAATTCTGCTTTAGGTAGTACTACTTAGGTTTTACCTTTATATTTTCCTTAATCTTAAGTGTAAGCAGGATTTTTTGATACAGCAATAATGTAACAATAACGTGAGTTCGACGAACTAAAAAACGGCAGGAGGTAGTGCGGGTAAATCTTTTGGGTAAATGTCAATTGAGGGTTTTTTGGGCTTTTCTATCCGTCGAACTCACGTTAAAATAATTCCTCTGATATCTTTTTACTTGAAGTGTCCAGCATTCGCTACACTCAAAACTGCTGCGTTATTCCTCATCATGTCCGATTCCCAAACTGTTAGTGCTGCCGTTGCCAAACTCTACAATACCTATCCCTTTCCGCCGGAAGCTCTGTTAGACGAACCACCACCGGGGTATAATTGGCGCTGGAATTGGTTAGCCGCTTATAACTTCTGCACAGGTCAAAAACCCCAAAAGCAAGATGTCCGCATTTTAGATGCAGGTTGCGGTACCGGTGTGAGTACTGAGTACTTGGTTCACCTCAATTCTCAGGCTACTGTTGTGGGAATTGACCTCAGTAGCGGTGCTTTGGATATAGCAAAAGAACGTTGTCAGCGTTCCGGTGCTAACCGCGTTGAGTTTCATCACCTCAGCTTGTTTGATGCCCAACAGTTACCAGGTGAGTTTGATTTAATTAACTGTGTAGGTGTTTTGCACCATACTGCCGACCCAATTGGTGGTATTCAAGCCTTGGCGAGAAAGTTAGCTCCAGGCGGCTTAATGCACATTTTTGTCTACGGTGAGTTGGGACGCTGGGAAATTCAACTCATGCAAAAAGCGATCGCACTTCTCCAAGGTGACAAAAAAGGCGACTACCGCGATGGTGTCCAAGTTGGACGAAAGATATTCGCTTCACTACCAGAAAATAATCGAATTGTCAAATATGAAAAACAGCGTTGGTCGTTAGAAAACCACAAGGACGAACACTTTGCTGATATGTACGTTCATCCCCAGGAAATTGATTACAACATCGAGACGCTGTTTGAATTAATCGATGGTTCGGGATTGGAGTTTATTGGTTTCTCGAATCCGAATTTTTGGGATTTAGAGAGACTTTTGGGTAAAGCGCCAGAGTTGGTAGAACGGGCTAAAGAGTTGAGCGATCGCCAACGTTATCGGCTGATAGAATTACTAGATCCCGAAGTCAGTCATTACGAGTTTTTCCTCGGCCGTCCTCCCCTAATTAAAGCCGACTGGTCAGACGATAACGCCCTATTGGCAGCAATTCCGGAACTTAACCCTTGTATTGAGGGATTTCCCAGCCAATCTTTCTTTAATTACGATTATCAGATTGTTAAGTTGTCAGTTCCAGAGTTTGAATTTATGCAAAGGTGTGATGCTAATTCCACAGTGGCAGAGATTTTGGCAAACCTGGAATTGGGATTAGATGCAGTCAGAAAGCTTATCCAACAGCAGTTGATTTTATTGACACCAGCTTCATCGCAGTAGAATTTATACTTTTGGTCATGGGCGATCGCCCATCACGACTTTTCGCCAATCTGGTGTAGATTAGAAAAGTGCCCCAAAAACTGGGTGTTGCACATCCGAAAAACTTGGAATTTTTTGGAATTCAGCAATGGTGCAATGTCTAAAGACAAGGCGCTACCCTACAAATTCTGCTTTGCAGTCAGCGCCTGTACTCCTCAACACCGACTTAGTTTCAACACCAAGATGCTGAATAAAACAAAAACCTTGGAGGGCGATCGTTCACTAAAAAAGCCAAAATTTGCAACAATTAGGAATTGTCCGGGCATTAAGTGTTAATTACTGCTCATTCTACCCTATTCCATCATCAAAGGCTCTGTTATTGCAAGAGAGCGTAACTTTGTTTAGTTTTTCACGTTTGCAAGAAGTTAATTGTTTTTTTCTAAAGTATTGTTACCGGATCGTGATATGATTCAGCTGACTGAATGTGCAGTCATTATCCTTTAACTGTACTAGTTTCGAGTCCCGTGAGCTTGTCAGAAGAACCAATTGCACCGACTCCGACGACGACACGACAAGATGCTAAAACTGATTCTGAGAACACAGAATCAGATAACTCGATGGGAGAGTTTTATCAACTTTTCCAGAGGTTATTGGTAATCACACTTGTCTTGACGGGGATTATTTTTATCTCTGTGTGGATTTTTTATTCCTTAAACATTGCTCTCAATTATTTGATTGGAGCGTGTACAGGTGTGGTTTACTTAAAAATGCTGGCTAAAGATGTTGAGCGACTCGGTAGTGAGAAAACCCGACTGAGCAAAACTCGCTTTGCTCTGTTTATTGGGGTGTTTGTATTGGCAACTCAATGGCATGAGCTAAAGATTTTGCCCATATTTTTGGGGTTTCTAACTTATAAAGCCACGCTCTTCGTCTACATGGTGCAAACTGCGTTCATTCCTGATTCTTAAAAAATCAGGCTGACAAAGACAATACTCCCATCCTCGCTCGTTGGGGAAAATGCTTGAAGAATGCAAATGCTTAGTGTCTTAAACGCCTTTAATTCTTTTCCCCTCGCCGAATTAGAAGTAGGTCATCATTTCTACTGGCAGTTGGGCAATCTTAAAATTCATGGGCAAGTTTTTCTCACCTCATGGTTTGTGATTAGCATTTTAGTAGTGGCTTCAATAGCTGCTACTCGCAACGCCCAGAGAATTCCCAAGGGCATCCAAAATTTGATGGAATATGCTCTAGAGTTTATTCGAGATCTGGCAAAAAACCAACTTGGTGAGAAAGAGTACCGCCCTTGGGTGCCATTTATTGGTACTTTGTTCTTGTTTATTTTCGTATCGAACTGGTCAGGTGCACTAATTCCCTGGAAGCTGATTAAGCTACCTTCGGGAGAATTGGCAGCTCCCACCAATGACATCAATACGACTGTTGCATTGGCACTGCTCACTTCTTTAGCGTACTTTTACGCGGGTTTTAGCAAGCGGGGTTTGGGCTACTTTAAGAAATATATAGAGCCAACACCCGTGCTGTTGCCGATTGCAATCCTAGAAGATTTTACTAAGCCCCTCTCCCTAAGCTTCCGTCTATTTGGGAATATATTGGCGGATGAATTGGTAGTAGCGGTGCTGGTGCTGCTAGTTCCTCTATTTATACCTCTGCCTGTAATGGCCTTAGGTTTATTTACCAGTGCCATCCAAGCCCTGGTTTTTGCTACCTTAGCCGGAGCCTACATTCATGAGGCAATGGAGGGACATGGCGGAGAAGAGCATGAGGAGCATTAAATTCAGTCAACAGTCAACAGTTATCAAGCTTGCGGCGCAACTGACAACTGATAACTGATACTGTTAAGCTTCTCAGTTGATAGCACAGTTCCAAGAGCGGTATGCGCTCAAAACGTCGCAATAGCGACTTAGAGAACTCGGTGCAGCGTGAAAACCACGTTTCTAATCGTTAACGTACATTTGTTAGTTCTGTAATCAAACCAAGGAAAATCAAAATGGATCCATTAGTTTCTGCTGCTTCAGTTCTAGCTGCTGCTCTAGCAATCGGTTTAGCTGCAATTGGTCCTGGTATTGGTCAAGGTAACGCTGCTGGACAAGCAGTAGAAGGTATTGCCCGTCAACCAGAAGCAGAAGGAAAAATTCGCGGTACTCTGCTATTAACCTTGGCGTTCATGGAATCCCTGACCATTTACGGTCTGGTTATTGCTCTGGTGCTGCTGTTTGCTAACCCCTTCTCAGCATAAGACCTCAAAGTTTTTGTGAGTGTGGAGACGTGAACCATCACGCCTCTACAGTCTAGGAGATTTTGGGCATTACCAATTTTAGATTTTGGGTCGGACCAAAAATGCGCTGAAAGCGCAACTTGGATTTTAGAAGCTCGATAGTTTTCAGTACATACCTGTAAGCTTGTCGGTAGAACAAATCTAAAATTGTCAATCTATAAAGACGCTCCTACGTCGCTAACGCTGCGCGATCCAAAATCCCTTGACCCTTGTTGGCTATGGGTCTCTAAAATATCAAAGGTTGGATGATTTTGCTAGCCATGAAAATTGCTACTCCAGCCAAAGAGGAGAGAAATGTTTGATTTCGATGCTACCTTGCCCTTCATGGCATTGCAATTCCTGCTATTGGCAGCTTTGTTGAATGTAATTTTCTATAAGCCACTCACCAAGGTACTAGACGATCGCGATAATTACATCCGAACGAATACCCTTGAGGCAAAGGAAAGCTTGGCGAAAGCTGAGCGGTTAGCCACAGAATATGAGCAGCAGATCGCAGATGCTCGCAGACAATCGCAAGCCACTGTAGAAGCAGCTCAAGTTGAAGCTAAGAAAATTACTGCCCAAAAAATCGCTGAGGCACAAAAAGAAGCTCAGTCTCAACGAGAACAAGCTGCTGTTGAAATAGAACAACAAAAGCAGGAAGCTTTGCGTACCTTAGAGCAACGAGTTGATGCTCTAAGTAGACAGATCCTAGAAAAACTATTGGGACAACCTGTAGTTAGATAAGCTTACAGGAATATTCCTGTGTCAGCATAGGCGCAGCTGGGCACTAGTTCCAGAGCGCTAAATTAAGTGTCAAAAAAAGGCACTTTTTTCCTTCGGGATAAAGATACTTGATTTCCCTTCAGGATTTATTTACCTAATTCCCTTACGGGATTTATTTACCTAATTTCCCTACGGGATTTATTTACCTAATTTCCCTACGGGAAAATACGAACGTACTAGCAAGCAGCGCACTTGTAGATGGGTATCATGGGCACATTCTTATTACTTGCCGCAGAAGCCAACGCCGTTGGCTCTGAATTGGCAGAAGGCGCGGCAGAGGGTGGTTTTGGTCTAAATCTAGACCTTTTTGAAACCAATCTCATCAATCTAGCGATTCTGGTTGGCATATTATTCTACTTCGGACGTAAAGTTTTAAGCAATATCCTGAACGAGCGACAATCCAATATTGCCACCGCAATTCAGGAAGCAGAAGCACGGTTAAAAGAGGCAAAGATTGCCCTCTCCCAAGCACAAGAGCAGTTAACCCAGTCTCAAGCAGAGGCACAACGCATCCGTAAATCTGCTGAAGAAAACGCCCAAAAAGCGAAAGAAGCCTTGTTAGCGAAGGCGGCACAAGACGTAGAACGCTTGAAACAAACAGCAGCAGCGGATTTAAACACCGAAACAGAGCGAGCGATTGCCCAACTGCGGCAACGGGTAGCGACTCTAGCATTGCAAAAAGTCGAATCGCAACTCAAAGGCGGGATTGCCGACGATGCTCAACAAACTTTAATTGACCGTAGCATCGCACAACTCGGAGGCAATGTATGACAAGTCAAGTAGCGACAGCTGAAGTAGCCCAGCCTTATGCACAGGCACTTTTGTCAATAGCGCAATCGAAAAATTTGACAGAAGAGTTCGGGGAAGATGCGCGTACTTTCCTGAGCCTGCTGAGAGCAGACAAACAGCTACAAAACTTCTTTGGCAACCCTTTTATTCAGTCTGAGAGTAAAAAGGCTCTCATCAAACAAATAGTTGGTGAAGGCGCTAATCCCTACTTACGCAATTTTTTGCTAGTACTGGTAGATAAGCGACGCATTGCCTTCTTGGAACCGATTTTACAGCAATATCTGGCGCTGTTGCGGCAGCTGAACCAAACCGTATTAGCGGAAGTAACTTCAGCCATTCCCCTCACAGAAGCTCAACAGCAAGCAATTACAGAAAAAGTGATTGCCATCACTAAAGCTCGCCAAGTCGAACTGGAAACCAAAGTAGACAGCGAATTAATTGGTGGTGTGATTATTAAAGTCGGCTCCCAAGTAATTGACGCTAGTATCCGAGGTCAGCTACGTCGCCTCTCATTGCGCTTAACTAGTGGCTAGAAAGCTATTCAATTTTGGATTTGAGATTTGAGATTTCTCCGTGAATCCAAAATTAAAAATCTAAAATTGTCAAAGCACTCTTGTACAGACGCGTAGACGCTCGAAGAGCGGCTTCTCGTAAGAGAATAATCGCGTCTCTCATCGCTCAGCACTGAATTCAGTCTCGAAAGCAAAAAAGATAGACACATGAGCATATCAATTAGACCAGACGAAATCAGCAGCATTATCCAACAACAAATCGAGCAATACGACCAAGAAGTCAAAGTTGCTAACGTCGGTACTGTCCTGCAAGTTGGTGACGGTATTGCCCGGATCTATGGTCTGGAAAAGGCTATGGCTGGGGAACTTTTAGAATTTGAAGATGGCACAGTCGGTATCGCCCAGAACTTGGAAGAAGACAACGTGGGTGCGGTACTCATGGGTGAAGGTCTGGAAATTCAAGAAGGTAGCTCTGTAACTGCTACTGGTAGAATTGCCCAAGTACCCGTAGGAGATGCCTTAATTGGACGAGTTGTGGATGGTTTGGGTCGTGCTATTGACGGTAAGGGAGACATCAAATCCTCAGAAAGCCGTTTGATTGAATCTCCAGCACCCGGTATTATTGCCCGTCGGTCTGTACACGAACCCATGCAAACGGGTATCACAGCTATTGACTCCATGATTCCCATTGGTCGTGGTCAGCGGGAATTGATTATTGGTGACCGCCAAACTGGCAAAACTGCGATCGCCATTGACACAATCATCAACCAAAAAGAAGAAGATGTAGTATGTGTCTACGTTGCCATCGGTCAAAAAGCTTCCACCGTCGCTAACGTGGTGCAGACATTGCAAGAAAAGGGCGCAATGGACTATACCGTCGTCGTCGCCGCTAATGCCAGTGACCCAGCTACCTTACAATACCTAGCTCCCTACACAGGCGCAACTATTGCTGAGTACTTCATGTACAAAGGCAAAGCTACCTTGGTAATTTACGATGATCTTTCCAAGCAAGCCCAAGCTTACCGCCAAATGTCCTTGTTGCTGCGTCGTCCACCCGGACGCGAAGCGTACCCTGGAGATGTATTCTACATCCACTCCCGCTTGTTAGAAAGAGCAGCAAAGCTCAGTGACGAATTAGGTAAAGGCAGTATGACTGCCCTGCCAATCATCGAAACCCAAGCAGGTGACGTTTCGGCTTACATTCCTACCAACGTAATTTCTATTACCGATGGTCAGATATTCCTCTCTTCTGACTTGTTTAACGCTGGTATCCGTCCCGCTGTGAACCCGGGTATTTCCGTATCCCGCGTAGGTTCTGCGGCTCAAACCAAGGCAATGAAAAAAGTTGCTGGTAAAATTAAATTAGAACTGGCACAATTTGACGACCTGCAAGCATTCGCGCAATTTGCTTCTGACTTAGATAAAGCCACTCAAGACCAGTTGGCACGGGGTCAACGCTTGCGGGAATTGCTAAAACAGCCACAAAACGCTCCTCTGTCAGTATACGAGCAAGTGGCAATTCTTTATGCTGGTATCAACGGTTACTTAGATGATATACCAGTAGATAAAGTCACCGTCTTTACCCAAGGTCTGCGGGACTACTTAAAAACTGGTAAACCCCAGTACGCCCAAGGAGTGCAAGCTTCCAAAGCATTAGGTGACACAGAAGAATCTGCCTTGAAGGAAGCACTCACCGAATACAAGAAGACCTTCAAAGCAACAGCGTAATTAGTCTTTAGTCATTAGTCATTAGTCATTGGTGAATAACTAAAATGACTAGTGACAAAGCCCAAAGTCTGAGCTAAGGCTTCCTTAAATCAGACGCCACTTGCTTCAAGCCGGGAAATCCAACGCAGTGGCTCAACGGCAGTTCCTTTAAGCGGGGAACCCCGCCAACTGACTGCCTCAACTTTGTAACAGAGGACAAATGACAAATGACTAAGGACAAAGGACAAAAATATGGCCAATCTTAAAGCAATACGCGATCGCATCCAGTCGGTCAAAAACACCAAAAAAATTACAGAAGCTATGCGCCTAGTTGCGGCAGCAAGGGTGCGTCGGGCACAGGAACAAGTGCTAGCAACTCGCCCCTTTGCCGATCGCTTGGCACAAGTATTGTATGGTTTACAAAGCCGTCTCCGGTTTGAAGAAGCAAACCTACCACTGCTGAGAAAACGCCAAGTGAAGTCCGTGGCACTTTTGGTCGTCTCTGGCGATCGGGGTCTATGCGGTGGCTACAATAGTAACGTTATCCGTCGCGCCGAAAACCGCGCCAAGGAACTCAAGGCAGAAGGTGTAGATTATCAATTTGTGCTTGTCGGACGTAAAGCTACACAGTACTTTCAACGCCGCAATCAGCCCATTGATGCCACTTACAGCGGCTTAGAGCAAATTCCTACCGCAGCAGAAGCAACTCAAATTGCCGACCAGCTACTTTCCTTGTTCCTTTCCGAAGAAGTAGACCGGGTTGAATTAATCTATACCAGATTCCTTTCCTTGGTTAGCTCCCGTCCTGTGATACAAACCTTGCTACCTCTAGATCCACAAGGTCTAGAAGCAGGTGATGACGAAATTTTCCGCTTGACAACCCGTGGCGGTAAATTTGAAGTAGAACGGGAGAAAGTCACCAAGCAAGTGCGGCCATTAGCTCCTGACATGATTTTCGAGCAAGATCCGCTACAGATTCTCGATTCTTTGTTGCCCCTGTATCTGAGTAACCAGCTATTGCGGGCGCTGCAAGAATCAGCGGCTAGCGAACTAGCAGCCCGCATGACAGCTATGAGTAATGCCAGCGAGAACGCTGGTGAATTAATTAACACTCTCACCCTGTCTTACAACAAAGCCCGACAAGCGGCAATTACTCAAGAACTCCTTGAAGTTGTGGGTGGTGCCGAAGCATTAACTTAGGAAAATACTTGTTGTGGATCGTTGAAAATAGCCAATTGCTAGTTATTTTAAAATTAGCGATTGGCTATTTTTAGTGATTGAAGCCATTTGTACTGGCTTTAATACGAATTAAAAATCGCGTATTATAATAGAAATATCAACCGCATGGGTCCGTCACGGTTTCGACAGGTTGGCGAACGCTGCTCTGTGATTCAGGTCGAGAGTGAGTCTCCTCTCGGAAATCAAAGGCTCAAAACAAAAGTAAATGCGAATAACATCGTAAAATTTGCTCGTCGGGAAGCTCTAGTAGCAGCCTAAAACACCTCTTACAGGTTCGAGCGTCTTTAGTTTGACTCCGTTAAGGACTGAAGACAAAACCCCAACGGATGCTCTAGCAAGCGTTCTCTGGTTGGCTTGCTGGCTAAGATTAAATCAGAGCATCCTACGTTCGGGATAATGAACGATTCCCGCCTTGAGGGTTAGATAGGCTAAACCTGTGAATGAGCGGGGGGTCAATACCCAATTTGGACAGCAGTTCGACTCTGCTCGGATCCACTAACAAAAAAACTAACAAGTCCACCTGATAATTTGATATCAAGGTGGATTTCAATACTACTCGCTTTGTGCATTTTGAACTCAGAATTTGGTTTGGGGAAAAGGTTAAAGGGTAAGGGTTAAAGGTTTTTTCTTTCCCTTTTCCCCTTCCCCTTTTCCCCTTAACCGACAAGTATTGAGGTGGATTTTGTTTTTTGCTGTCTGAACAGAACTACATCATATAGCGGTTTGCAATTGCGTCGAGTACAAACAATTTGTAAGGTAGGACAGCTTTGCTACCCTACCGTGTAACTTATTCAAATGAAAATCGCTACAACTTACCTCACAGCTTCTATCTGTCTTTGGCTATAGTTTGAAAACACTTCCTAAAAAACGAAATTACTGGGGTTACTCAATCCAGAGAGTGTTAATCCGGAACCTGTAATCGTAGTCAAGCTTTGGAAGGTTTTACTATTCCCTAGTCCATCTGCGTCAATATCAAGACTAAAGAGGAGATTAGTACTACCCAAAAGCGATCGCACTCGCACATAACCATCAGCGATCGCATTGGTTCCGTTATAACCACCAGCAACTATACTGTCGAGTAAGCTTGTCAACACAATCTTGTCGTTGCCAATTGAAAAGTCCTTGATGAGGTCAATGCCTTCATTAAGGCTAGTCTATACAATTGAGTCTCGACCATCACCAGTTATAATCAAATCTGCTTTCCCGAAACCTGTGATGATATCGTCTTGAGCAGTTCCTCGCAAGATATCCGAATTAGCCGTACCATTAATGATGTTTTGTTCAGTAAGATTGTTGACAGTGATAGTGAAGGGACTTTCTAAACTTAGTCCTCCCTGGTCAGTGGTACGTAGTCGGATGCTGTAAGAATTCTTGGTTTCAAAATCAGGTGAATTATTGATTCGCAACTGGTTGCCGACGATGCTGAAAGCAGCGTTATCGGTGGAACCAGTTCCAGCAACTAGGCTGTAGGTGAAGGTGTTGCCAGCGTCGGGGTCTATGGTGCTGAAGTTGGCCACTACAGAGTTAGCAGCCACATTTTCGTCGATGCTGGTAGCACTGAGAATTAAGTGCCATTCCCGCCATAAAAAGTACCCAAAAGAGAAAATAGGGCAGTATTTTGGCTGATGGGTAGGATTTGTCCATTACAAAATGCCCAACCTTTAGGAGCAAAAGTACCAGCAAACATGCGAATTTCACCTATGAAATTATCCATATAATCAGCTCTTTGATGATATTGACTTGTGTGAAATATTAAAGGAAGAGGCTTTTGACAACTGCCATTCCATCTGTATGTGGCTAGCCGTGTGACCTGTTTTATAGAATCCCAAGCGCTGATATAGATGGAAGGCTGGATTGTGCCAAATTACTTGTAGCTTGACAATCTGATGGTTTTGTGTAGCCTCATCTAATAGAGTTTGAATCAAACGAGTTCCAATTCCCTGATTTCGATATTTTGGTAGCAGTGCGATCGCCACTAAAAGAATTTCTGTCAGCGTTCTGTCTACTAGAATGCTACCAATGGGGCGGTCGCAGTACTCTACTATCTGATGTTCTGCCTTGGGAAAATTCATCTGATAAGACCAGCGTTGAGCCTTGAATTGCATTTGCAAAAAAGCTTCTCGCTGGGACTGGTTCCAACCCCAAGCATCTAATTCTTCCGCACGAGTGCTGGCATACAACTCAAATAGAAAATTCTCATCTTGGAGGGAGACAGCACGGTAGTTAAGCAAGCTAAAATCAATCATCTATGTGCCCTCAGCAACTATTCTGTACAGGTCAATTTCGCTGTGGGAAAATACCTTCCAGCGCAATGATGAAATTGATTGCCTGAAAGGGTTGCATATTGCTGTGGGGTTGGCTACCACCGACAAAGGGGGCGATCGCATTTGCACTCATAGATACCAATGGATCGCTTGGTCGGGCATACATTTCAAGGGTGCCGGTAGCTGGCACATTATTAACTGGGCTTTTATCTGTGGCAGTAATGACTCCTGGATTTGAATTGGTGTTGGCTGTCAGAGAATGATTATGTTGTGGCAGTTGATCTGTGGTGAGAGTTACAGCTTCCGCTCCAATTGGCTTGCCAATATTGCGGGGAGATAATCCAGTCCCCGTCCCTTGATGGATGGGCGCTCGACCTCGTAAATCAGGCAATGCAAAGTTTGTCTGCCCATCCCCGCCATAGGTTGTACCAATCAAAGCAAATAGGGCATCATTTCCGGAAATGGGGAGTAACTGCCCATCACAGAGCGCCCAACCCACAGGTGCAAAATTTCCCCCGAACATGCGAATTTCGCCTATATACGGATCGCTCATCGTTTCACATACTCCAATTATTGTATCTATGCAATCTCAGTCGTTAATTTTGACGATCTTTGCATTGGATATTACAGAAATATACTGTCAATGCATCGCATAAAATGATACGTTTTAAGTAGCTATATCAACTTCTGTAACCGAAAAACTTTACTTACTGAAATCAATCTTTAATTTCCGCGCTAGGCCTTAGCCAGTAATCAATACCCGGAGCTGTAAACGCCTGACGAATCTCTGCACGTTCGGCATTTAAGATATTTGGTCGAAAAACACCTGGTAAAAATTGTACCGCATAAAGTTCTTGACATCCTGCTAGGAACTCTAGCATTCCCACTGTTTGCCCATTCTGCAAGTCTATGATCGCCACTCCACACAACAACTGCCCAAATCGCTCTTGCACGGGTAAATTGCCAAAAATGTGGCGTTCCCGAATCTGGCAAAGTCCCACTAGGGCATAGGTTCCTACACAAGTTAATCCCCGTAAAAATCCTGGTAAGACACAAACCACATCATGTTCTAGGGTTTGAGGGTTCACACGCCATAACTCTCCCCTGCCAGAATTCAGCAACCACAAATAACCCTGATGCCAGTAGGAAGAATGGGGCATGGAGAGTCCCCGTAACAAAGTTTCATTGTTTTCGACATCAATCAAGATGCCACCTGTGGCTTTGTTAGCACGCCAGCCTCCGACGACATCAGTTTCACCCAGAGCAGTAACATACTTGGGTTGACCGTTAACGAGCGCTAATCCATTCAAGTGACAACGGTCTTCTCGCACGAGCTGAGAAATAAATTTCGGCTGCCAATGGGGAATAAAGTTAAATTGATTACTGAGTGTGGCAAGGCAAGAAAAGCGAGTATTGACTAACCACAGAGTATCTTGCCCAAATAGTAAATCGTGAGTATTTAAATCGCCTGTAAAATATACAACTCGTGGTAGATAAAGAGTATCGTAGCATCCTGGTTGGCCTTCCAGGTAAGAATTAGCAAGTTGAGGAGCATTTGCAAAGATGTAGACTTCTTCTTTGGTAGCCAGCGCTAGACATTGTTCTCCCACAGCCAAGCCCATAGGTTTGGGAAATTGGCGCATCAGTAGAGTTACCTGTTGTCCGTTCCAAGCAATTAAAGCAACCTTATTTGCTTGGTAAGTTGTCAGAGCGATCGCTCCTTTGGCTTGACTCATCCAAGAGACAAAGGAATCTGAAATTGAACAGGCGATCGCTTGACCAGACTGAACGGTAGTATTAGATGATTGGCTCATGGGAGAAATTGGGTTTGGCAAACGACCGGGCGATCGCCCCTTCAGTTTGACTGTTACTGTGGTTGTAGTCAAGATCCGCCATCGCCACCTAATTCTGTCCCAACTTTTGACTTCAATTCGCCTTTGGCATTGTCGCAAGCATATGCCGACGTGGCTTAGCTGCGCCAGTGGAAGCTACCCCTACAACTTTCCCCTAAATTTCCCACTAATTGATTCTGAATCCTGAATTCTAAATTATGAATTCTAGTTATTCTGTTTCTGGAGTTGTGTGGGTGTATTTCCAAACTTCCTTTGCCTTTTTTTGAGTACTCGTCGTAGTCGATCTGCACTTAAATTTACTTGACGTTCAGAGGCCAATTTTTTTGCTAGTTCGTGAGAATTATAAGCCTTTGGTTCTTGAGCTAAGCAATTTTCTAGATAAATCAAATCTGATTCGGAATATCGGGGTTTTCCTCCTCGGCCAGGAGCATCCCACAAGCCTACTAACCCCAACTTTTCCCAGCGATGAAGGGTTTGACGTACTGTTGAAATCGCCCAGTTTAAGCCTTTAGCAATTTGCTCATTTTTTAAGCCACGAGCATTTAACAGTAAAACTTGGGCACGATCTTTGGTACGTTGCGGAATATCTTTAGCTTTTCTTAACTCTTCTAGAGTCAACTTTTCTTCTTCAGTTAGAAAAACTTTCAATCGGCATCCCATATACTATAACCTTTTACACAGTCAATCTTTGACATTTTTATCTCTATATCAGACCTCTAAATTTACTAGGGCACACATTCAAATATTACGCTACAAACTGAGCAATAAGTATTAATGCTGCCGAAGTCTATTTTATGGCTTGCTACACACGAAGTATTGGCTTGAGAATATTTTAAAAGTTGGTAAATCAACATCAAAAATTAGGCATTTTAAATAGTAGAGCCTTAGTCTCTATAGATACGTTTATTGCATAGCCAGACGCCGTAGCTGAGGCTATGAGGACAATAATTTTTAGGTTTTGTCCTGATTAATGCCTAATGCCGATCATACAAAACTCTATCATTAAACTTTTTTAATCCTTCATATTTGTACAGGCATTTATCAAAACTTTAAAAATTGTTTTGCCACTATTTTAGACTTGGATGAGCAGAAAAATGATTTACAAACCCAGTTTTTTTGATTCCACTGCTTTGAGTAAATTAGCTTTGATTTTCTCCCAAAACATATCTGCTTCTTCTAGTTTACATAAAGTTTACATTTTAGGTAGTAAATTTTCGTGGAGAAAACAAGAATATTTAATATCCATTGGAGAAAGCACTGCTGAGTGGTTATTATTTGATGATTGTACAAAATCTACAATAAAATTTTCTTACCTTTCATACCTTTCTTACCTTTCATACTTTTCTGACTTTTCTTACCTTTCTTCCCTAGTTATGAGAGAGGGGAACGTTTATTTATGTTTAACGATATAGAAACGAACTCTACCTGAGATGAACCTCAAGTTTAAACGCAGAATTGATGTAAATGACGTAAATTAAATTTTATTTTTTATAGTATTGATTTTAAATAAAATATTGCTTGATGCATTACCTAATAAATCAGAAGCTAAAATGTGCGATCGCCTAATATTTTGCTCTGATAAATCAAAGGTTAATTTCTGATTTATGGTATGTCATTACCATTCATAATTTTTTTCATATTTTGAATAACTTTGGAATTTTTTTAACTTTGATATTAAAAAAGATATTATGTACATGATATTTTATAATTACAAGACAATTTATTATTAGCAAAAATATATACTCAGTATATATTGATATACAAATTAGTATTTAGTATATTTTTGGAGTTAAAAACAATGCAGATAAATAGCAATAATTAATACAAGTTAAAAATTACAAAAACTAATATTCATTACAACTTTAAAAAAAAATTATAGGGATAATGGAAACAGAAAAAATCTGTTAATTTGCGCTCGGAGACGGATAATGGTAGCGATCGCAGAGAACGTTCAACATCGGCTAACTATACAAACTGTAGAAATTGCCCCTAATACAACGGCGATTCGCTCTCTTGATTGGGATCGCGATCGCTTCGATATCGAATTCGGACTGCAAAATGGTACAACCTACAATTCATATCTAATTAGGGGCGAACAAACAGTTTTGATTGATACTTCTCACCAGAAGTTTCGCCAGCTGTATTTAGAGACTCTAAAAGGTCTTGTTAACCCCAAGACAATAGATTACATAATTGTTAGTCACACAGAGCCAGACCATAGCGGCTTAGTAGAAGATGTGCTTCAGTTAGCGCCGAGAGCCACCGTTTTAGCTTCCAAAGTTGCATTGCAATTTTTGGAAGGTTTAGTACACGATCCATTTTCAAAACGGATTGTTAAAAGTGGCGATCGCATAGATATCGGCAAAGGACACGAAATCGAATTCGTGAGTGCGCCTAACCTGCACTGGCCGGACACAATCTTCAGCTTTGACCGCAAAACCCAAATCATCTATACCTGTGATGCCTTTGGGATGCACTTTTGTGACGATCGCACCTTCGACGAAGATTTAGAAGCGATCGAAGCTGACTTTAGATTTTACTACGACTGCTTGATGGGTCCTAACGCTCGTTCTCTGGTGAATGCCATGAAGAGAATGAGTGAACTGGGGAAAATTAACATTATCGCCAATGGTCACGGGCCTTTATTACACCATCATTTAGATGTTCTAACTGGATGTTACGAAACTTGGAGCCACAGACAAGTCAAAGCAGAAACAACAGTTGGCTTGTTCTTTGTCTCAGATTACGGACATGCTGAACGCCTTGGTCACGCAATTGCCGAGGGAATCCAGAAAACAGGAGTTGGGGTAGAAGTCCTAGATCTCAGTACTGCCCAGAGCCAAGAAATCCAAGAACTAGCCGGGAGAGCAGCTGGCATCATTATCGGTATGCCACCAAGTACCGCCGCCGCCGCCCAAGCTGGTATCAGTTCCCTACTAGCTGTCGCCAAGAACAAGCAAGTGGTTGGGCTGTTTGAATGTTATGGCGGAGATGATGAACCCATTGATACACTCCGGAGAAAATTTATTGACTCTGGCATCAAAGAAGCCTTTCCCGCCATTCGGATTAAAGAAGCTCCCACAGCATCCACATTCCAATTGTGTGAAGAAGCAGGTACAGACTTGGGACAATTGCTGGTGCGCGATCGCAACATCAAGCAAATCAAATCCCTTGATGTCAACATGGAAAAAGCCTTGGGTCGCATTAGCAGCGGGCTGTACATCGTTACCACCAAAAAAGATGATGTCAGCAGTGCCATGCTAGCCTCCTGGGTGACACAAGCGAGTTTGCAACCACTAGGATTCACAATAGCCGTTGCCAAAGACCGCGCCATTGATTCCTTAATGCAAGTAGGCGATCGCTTCGTCCTCAACGTGTTGGAAGAAGGCAATTATCAAGAACTCAAAAAGCACTTTCTCAAGCGCTTGCATCCTGGTGCTGACAGATTTGCCGGAGTCAAAACTCAAACTGCCAAAAACGGCTCCCCAATTCTGACTGATGCTCTAGCATACATGGAATGTGAAGTACAGAGCAGTATGGAATGCAGCGACCACTGGATTTTATACTGCACCGTCGAAGAAGGTCGCGTCTCCAAAGCCGATGGACTGACAGCCGTTCGTCATCGCAAAGTTGGAAATTACTACTAAGGAATAGCGAATAGGGATTGGGTGCTGGGTACTGAGATAACTTTTCCCCTTTCCCCTTTCCCCTTTCTCCTTTCCCCTTTCCCCTGTACCCTACCTCACTCAACACCTATGATCAATTCCAAGCCACGCGACGTACAAGTTTTACCAATTGCCACAAATAGTAAGGCTCTCAGGGCACGTAGTTGGTCACGTCTGCGGTTTGAAATTGAATACGCACTTGAAAGAGGTACTACCTCCAATTGCTATTTAATTGAAGCTGATAAAACCGCACTAATCGATCCACCGCCAGAAAGTTTTACCGAAATTTATTTAGAGACGTTGCGGCAAACTTTAGATTTGACACGTTTGGATTATGTGATCTTAGGTCATTTTAATCCCAACCGAGTTGCAACCCTCAAAGCAATTTTAGAACTTGCACCACAGGTAACTTTTGTTTGTTCTCTTCCCGGTGCCAACAATTTACGTGCTGCTTTCCTAGACCGGGATTTGCAAGTCTTGGTGATGCGGGGGAAAGAAACTCTGGATTTAGGTAAAGGTCATGTTTTGAAATTCCTCCCCATTCCCAGTCCGCGCTGGCCGGAAGGACTTTGTACCTACGACCAGCAGACCCAAATTCTCTACACAGATAAGTTATTTGCAACTCATATCTGTGGCGATGAAGCCTTTGATGATAATCCGGAGGCGCTTAGAGAAGACCAGCGTTACTACTTTAACTGCCTGATGGCTCCCCAAGCTACTCACGTGCAAGCAGCTTTGGAGAAAATATCAGATTTGCAGGTGAGAATGTATGCTGTGGGTCACGGTCCTTTAGTACGCACCGGCTTAATCCAACTGACCAAAACTTATGGAGAATGGAGCCGTTCTCACAACGATCGCGAAATTTCTGTTGCTTTACTTTATGCTTCAGCTTACGGAAACACAGCAACTTTAGCACAAGCGATGGCTCTGGGACTAACCAAAGGCGGAGTCGCAGTCAAATCGATTAACTGCGAATTTGCTAGCCCTGATGAAATTCGCATCAACTTACAACAGTCAGATGGTTTTATCATCGGTTCTCCTACTATCGGCGGTCATGCACCAACTCCTATTCATACTGCTTTAGGTATTGTGTTATCCAGTGGTGACAACAGCAAACTGGCTGGGGTGTTTGGTTCCTATGGCTGGAGTGGTGAAGCATTCGATTTAATTGAAGGTAAACTCCGGGATGCTGGATACCGTTTGGGTTTTGACACTCTGAAGGTGAAGTTTAAACCAGATGATGTGACCCTCAAATTCTGTGAAGAAGTAGGTACAGATTTTGCCCAAGCACTGAAAAAGGCTAAAAAAGTGCGTGTACCGCAACAAGCGGCGACTCCAGTAGAACAAGCTGTGGGTCGAATTGTTGGTTCCGTTTGCGTGCTGACGGCTAGACAAGGAGAAGTATCTACTGGGATGCTAGGCGCTTGGGTTTCTCAAGCTACCTTTAATCCACCCGGACTGACTGTAGCGATCGCCAAAGACCGAGCGATCGAATCTTTAATGTATCCTGGTGGTAAATTTGCCTTAAATATTTTACCTGATGGCAATCATCAAGATTACATGAAGCATTTCCGTAAATCTTTTGCACCTGGAGAAGATCGATTTGCCAATTTTAGTACAGCAGTTGCAGATAACGGCTGTACCGTTCTGACCGACGCTTTGGCATATCTGGAATGTTCAGTCAACCAACGTATGGAATGTGGCGACCACTGGGTTGTGTATGCAACTGTAGATGAAGGTAAATTGCTCAAGCCTGATGCTGTTACTGCCATCAACCATCGTAAAACCGGTACTCATTACTAATGCGAGTCTGCAAGGCAGGCGCACATCATTATTAGTTAGATAGTCTTAGATCTGCATTTACCTTCCAACCCGCTAGAGAATCAATTCTCTGGCGGGTTGAGCTATTATAATCTTTGCCAAGATAGTTCTTTTGTCTGCTCATCCCAATGCCAGCGTAATAAATTAGCGGTTTGGGCTGGAATAATTCCTGGTAAACCAATTGCTTGCCTTGGTGCATTGGTAGCCAATAAAATCGCACTTTCCACGTTGCAAATTTCCCACTTTACTAAATTCTGCACTCCCACCAATAAGGGTAAAGTCGTTCCTGATAATGTGCCATCTGGTAATCGTGCAGTACCGTTTTTGACTTCAATTTGCCGACTGTCCCAAGGATACACCCCATCAAGTAATCCCAGAGGTGCAAGGGCATCACTAACCAGAAATAGCCCTTTTTCTCCATCGCTGGCACGCAGTAAAATTTGCAGCATCGTAGGTGAAACATGCTCTCCATCGGCAATAAAACCACACATGACATCCGGATTGGTAATTGCTGCCCCTAATAACCCAGGTTGGCGATGATGTAGTGGTGGCATAGCATTGAACGCATGGGTTACCATCGTTGCGCCTAGTTCAAAGGCGCGTTGCCCTTCGATCGCCGTCGCCTGGGAATGTCCTAAACTAACGGTAATTCCCAAAGAACGCAAATATGGAATGACTTCACCACTGGGATCTAATTCTGGCGCTAAGGTGATAACTTTTACAATATGAGCATAATCCCCCAAAACCCTCTTTACCTCCTCAATTGTTAGGGGTAGCAGGTATTCTGCCGGGTGTGCGCCGCGCTTGTGGAAATTCAAAAATGGCCCTTCTAGATGTACTCCGAGAATTTTGGCGGCTGACTTTCCCCCCAAGGTCTGTTTTTCACTAAAATTAGCGATGACTGCAAGCGATCGCTGAATATTTTCTACCGACGTTGTTACAAGTGTCGGTAAAAATCCATCTACTCCTACATTCCACAAATATTGCGTTATTTTCTCAAGAAGATCAGCGTTTTCAGTCCTCAAATCAGGAAATGCTAATCCCAATGCACCGTTAATTTGCAAATCAACGCCACCTAGAGAAATCCAGTCACCTGTTATATTTAGTAGGGTTGCATTGCTCTGCATCCCTACTGTATCCATTGGTAAAATTTGCTCAATTATCCCCTCTTGATTAATCGAGAGCATTTGCAAATCTTTATAACCAGGTACTCTAGCATTGATAATTTCTAGGGGACTTTGTGTTGCTTGAATCATCACATTCGGGAGAATATAGCTAAATCTGATTTTAAATTCAACAATCGACCATTAATCGAAAATTCTATGACTCCTTTAGTTGGTATTATCATGGGCAGCGATTCCGATTTGCCCACTATGAAAGAAGCGATCGCAATTTGTGATGAATTTGGCGTCGAAAATGAAGTGGCGATCGTTTCGGCGCATCGTACTCCAGAACGTATGGTGGAATATGCCAAACTCGCACACCAACGCGGTATTAAAGTAATTATTGCTGGTGCGGGTGGTGCTGCTCATCTACCTGGAATGGTAGCCTCTTTAACTCCTCTTCCTGTGATCGGTGTTCCTGTACCCACCCGTAACTTGCAAGGATTAGATTCTTTATATTCAATAGTACAAATGCCTGGTGGGATTCCTGTAGCAACAGTGGCGATTGGTAATGCCAAAAATGCTGGGCTTTTAGCAGTACAAATACTCGCAACAGCACAACCAGAATTACTAGAAAAAGTCCAAAAATATCGTCAAACCCTATCTGAATCAGTACTCGCCAAGCAAGCCAAACTAGAAAAACTCGGTTATAAGCAATATTTAACAAGTCCTGAATTCTAAGTTCTGAACTTTACATTGTATTGACCTGGAACGCAGCTTCAAAGTAACAAATAGTTAACTTTTCGTATAAAAATTTAATAATGTACAAAATTATCTGATTGTGATATCGGAAAATACTTAGGGACAAAGGATATAGTTGCTTTATTTGTTGTATCAGGAGTTATGTTGTCATAACATATTCCAAAAAATGTATTTAAAAATACAGTTTTTTGGTTCAAGTAAATAGACAATCAATCAAATTTATACCTCAACGTATAAATTTACCAAAGTGCAGCAAGATGTTGTTGAACCTATTACCAACATCAACCATCGCTTTTCCAGCAGCAAAAAGTGAGCAATGAATAACCGTATTCGACCCTGGCATCGCTTAATAGCGCTAGGTATCGGTTCAATGGTATTTGCAGTTTTGGCGCCGACAGTTGTCCAGGCGGCAGATCCTCCTACTGTGCAATCTTTATCGGAAGCGACAACAAAACTGCAAATTTCAATTGATACTACCTGGGTACTATTATCTGGTTTTTTAGTATTCTTTATGCAAACCGGGTTTGCCATGTTAGAAGCAGGTTTACTCCGGCAAAGAAGTGTAGTTAATGCCTTATTGGAAAACTTCATTGATGCCGCTGTAACCATTTTGGCATGGTGGGCGATCGGCTTTGGTATCGCTTTTGGTACGAGTGTTGGCGGTTTGTTTGGTATAGATACCTTCTTCCTGAGTCAGCTACCTGCTGCTGATGGTAGCTATCCATTGGGCGCACCTGGTTCTACAGTCGCTATCAATACCTATACATTGTTCTTCTTCCAATTTGCTTTCGCTGCTACCGCCAGTACCATCACCACCGGTTCAATGGCTGGAAGAACCGATTTTATTGGTGATTTAATTTACAGTGCCATTATGGGTGCGATTAGCTACCCGCTCGTAGTTCACTGGGCTTGGAACGCCAACGGGTGGTTAACCAAGCTGTACTATCATGATTTTGCTGGTGGTTCCGTTGTCCATACTGTAGGTGGCTGGACAGCGCTAATTGGTGCTTATTTACTTGGCCCTCGTCCTGGTCGTCCGGCTTGGGGGACACTACCACCAGCGCATAATTTGGGGTTGGCCACTTTAGGAACAATGATTTTATGGTTTGGCTGGTACGGATTCAACCCTGGTTCAACTCTTAGCACGGCTAATCCAGGATTAATGGGCTTAGTAACAATTAATACTACATTATCCGCAGGAGCGGCGGCACTAGCAACGATTATTTTCCAGTACATCCGCACAGGTAAATGGGATTTGGTTTATTGTCTCAATGGTTCTCTGGCTGGATTAGTAGCAATCACAGCACCTTGCGCTTTCGTTGCTCCTTGGGCAGCGGTTTTGATTGGCTTAACGGGTGGAATTTTGGTTGTACTTGGAGTGGATTTGATCGAGTCACTCCACATCGACGATCCGGTAGGGGCGTTTTCCGTACACGGTATCAATGGCATGATGGGTACTCTCTCAGTAGGCTTCTTCGCTCAATCAGAACTGACGCTGAACAAAAAGGCAGGGTTATTTTTAGGTGGTGGCTTTGATTTGCTGGCTATACAACTTTTGGGTGTAGTTGCGATCGCAATTTTCACCGTTGCCTTCGCCTTTTTAATGTATGGTGGTCTCAAAGCAATAGGACGCTTACGTGTCAATCCCGAAGCCGATCGCATCGGTATTGATGCTTACGAACACGGTGCCTCGGTATGGCCGGATGTTTACGCGATCCCAGAATCAGAAAAAAATCACACTCAGACTCCTGATATCAAAGCTTTTGAGAACGAATAGAGCCTGCGATCGTGCTATTAGCTGAAAAATAGTTATTGCCAATTAATTAGGTTTTTTACCCATACCATATTTCTTATTGGCATTAAATAAACAATTTTGAGCGATTTACTTGCAAAAATGTCTTTTGGAGATAATAAAGATTAAGTAAAGTAGAGTTGATTGTTGGAGAAACAATATCTGAATTTCTCAAAAAGATATACAAAAAATATTTACAGATGTGCCAATATTTTTTTAAACTCCTACTAAGGTTATTTGATTTTCTGGTTTGGAAGCAAGTGGTCTCAAGGAAAAATATCAAAATCCACTGGAATTAACTTCCTACTTGAGTTTTTTCCTATTTTGAACGATGTTTTGAAGGATGATGTTCAAATTCATGTACAAACAAAAATCGAAAACAAAAAGAAGGCATCTGTCTGTAAGAAATTACAGCGAATTTGCACAATCAAACTCAAAAGTCAAGAGATTTTATTTAGCACTTAAGCGACTCACTCCCAGTTGGCAAGCCTGCTTACCTTTAGCCTGTCTGATTGTATTGGGTTGGGGTTATGCCGCAGTTGCCCAAACTCCAGCTGCCGGCCCAACAACAGCAGAACTCAAAGTTGCTATCGATACTTTGTGGGTTGCGATCGCAGCCTTTTTAGTATTCTTCATGAACGCTGGTTTTTGTATGTTAGAAACCGGCTTCTGTCGCCAGAAAAATGCAGTCAACGTTCTTGCCAAAAACTTGATTGTCTTTGCTCTAGCCACCGTTGCTTTTTGGGCAATTGGTTTTGGCTTAATGTTCGGCGATGGCAACGATTTCATTGGCTTGAATGGGTTTTTCTTAGCAGGAGCAGATAACAGTCCCGCTACTGGAAAAGCCTATGAAGGTGTCTTTGATGGTATTAGTTGGGCTGGTGTACCCTTAGCTGCGAAATTTTTATTCCAGCTAGTATTTGCTGGGACAGCAGCAACAATTGTTTCGGGTGCAGTAGCTGAAAGAATTAAGTTTGTTGACTTCCTTATTTTCAGCCTTTTACTTGTAGGTATTGCCTACCCAATCACCGGACACTGGATTTGGGGAGCTGGCTGGCTAGCAGACAAAGGTTTTTGGGATTTTGCTGGTTCTACAGTGGTTCACTCCGTTGGTGGCTGGGCAGCTTTGATGGGAGCAGCATTTCTCGGTCCCCGTATTGGTAAATATCAAGATAAGCAAGTTGTTGCCCTACCAGGCCACAACATGAGTATTGCCACCTTAGGCTGTTTAATTCTTTGGTTGGGCTGGTTTGGTTTCAACCCCGGTTCTGTGATGGCTGCCGATCCTAGTGCAATTACTCACATTGCTTTAACAACCAACATGGCTGCTGCTACTGGTGGTATTGCTGCCACAATTACAGCTTGGCTTTACTTAGGTAAGCCAGACCTCTCAATGATTATCAATGGTATTTTGGCTGGCTTAGTTGGGGTTACAGCCTCTTGTGCCTACGTCAGCATCGGTAGTGCTTTCATCATTGGTTTAATTGCTGGAGTAATCGTAGTTTTCTCTGTCACATTCTTTGACAAACTTGGCATTGATGACCCAGTAGGAGCTACCTCAGTTCACCTAGTTTGCGGTATTTGGGGAACTCTAGCAGTTGGTCTGTGGTCTGTTGGCCCTGGTGTTTACTCCTGGTATGGTGAGGCACTTGGTCCAGCAAAAGGTTTATTTGCAGGTGGTGGCATTGGACAGTTGGGCGTTCAATTTCTGGGCGTTATCTCAGTAGGTGGCATCACTGTTTTACTGAGTAGTATTTTTTGGTTAGTACTAAAAGCTACCTTAGGTATCAGAGTATCCAAACAAGAGGAATTAGAAGGCTTGGATATCGGTGAACACGGCATGGAAGCCTACAGCGGATTCTTGAAAGAAGCTGAGGCAACTGCATTTTCTGAAGGAGAAAGTTCAATTGGAAAATTTTGAACTTCCCCGTGACTAAAGTCGAAGGGATTCTAAATTGTTGCTACGAGGTGCGGTATAATCTGTACCTCGTAGTTTTTTAGTTTTAGGAATTTTGACTTAACGTAGATAAATATTTCTTAAAGCGATCGCCAAGTTGTTCCACCGTCAAATTTTGAGTCCAATATTCCACTAAGGCGTGACCAAATGCCCAAGCATTTTGTTCGGCGGAAGCGGAGTTTTCTAACAGCAACGGCCACAAAGATAGTAAATCAAAATTGAGTGGCTTAGAGTTACCTGTATTCAAAAGCGAGAAAAGCTCATAAGCCATTTGGAGTTTACCAATTACAATTGGTAACTGTTCCACGGGAATTTGTTCTGCTAACACATAAGCCAAGTTTGGAGATCCAGTTGATAAAGTAGAAATAAACTGAAGAACTGGACTTTTGAGCAGTGATGCTAATCCCTTGGTTGTCGCCATTTGAAAAGTGTACTGGTCAATGATTTTGGCAGCAGCAACGGTGCGGACTTCTAGGTTACGCAAAAACCGGGCGAGACGGAGTTGTTTTGCAGGAGCGATCGCATTTACTAATCCCAACGATAGCGCCTCCACTCCCCAAGCCACTCGATTTGTTTTACTGTCAGTTGTAACTACGGGTAAAACTAGATTGCAAAAGTCACCCAGCTGCTTGGCGCGATATTCAGTAGCTTCACGAATTGCAATTTCCTTGGGACGATCGCCCCATTCCCAATCATAAGGCGGTTGCCATTCGCGGATGGGACGCAGACGATCTACCTGAGTCACAACTGCGATCGCCGGTAAATCTGCAATTTCCGCTTTCATCTCTTGGAGAAAGTCTACATCCATCTGTAAAGCAGGATCTAGCGCTGGGGTAGCTAACAACAATAAATCTGCGTTGATAGCATAATCAAGCACTAAAGTTCGTAAATCTGTACGGTTGACTTGTTCATAACCAGGTGTGTCCAAAAGCGTTAGGCTTTCTCCCGTTTGAGATTGCCATTGGTAATTTTGAATGCGATCGGTACTGGGCAAAACATCGACGGCTGCGAGATCTGCTTGAAATAGCGTGTTAATTAAACTGCTTTTTCCCGAACCTGTGCGCCCCACCAGCAGAATATTCACGGGTTTTTGTTCAACCACCTCGGCTGGTTGGGCTTGAGTGAGGATTTCTTTAAGTGTTTGGGTTTTTGCTCTGGGTAAGGTTGGTGTAGTTGAGGATACTGAAACTGGTAAGGTACTACCTCCGTAGAGAGCGATCGCTTGCTTGCATAAGTTCCTCAGGGCAACTTCCCGAAATAATTGACTCAAATTGACCAATAATTGCTCAGTTGCGCGGTTACTGGAACCCTGACTAACTTGTTTTGCTACCGCCGCCACCGGATTTAATAGCCACTGTGCCCAGTTCCAAGCTTTCCAAAATTTTCGAGCAGATGGTTCCAACTTACGGTAGACTCCGTAGGCTTGATATGCTTGTCCTACTGTTACCTGATTCAGTACAGGGGATAAATTTTGCATCCACAAATCCACGTCATCCACTGTTCCCCGAATCAGCCCGTAAGCTTGGGGAACGTAAATATTCAGCAGCGGATATTGAACTTGAGGATTATAAATATGAGCGATCGCTACAACTAAATCCTGACATCGCGTCCAAAAAGTTTGCCAATCTTCCCAAATCGGGCGATCGCTTTGTGCAACTTGCAAAATCTTTTGCAGTGCGGCTTCTGCTTGCTTAGTAGCGTCACTTCCCACCGGTACTACATTATCTTCTGCCGCCGATTCTAATTCTTGCTGAAATTCAGCTAATACAGCTTCTACCTGCTGTAGGGCGGGTTGAGTCCATTTGACTAACAGCCAACGCCAGCCAAGGAATAAAAGAGTGAACACAGCCCAAATCCAATTAATGCCCCACGCATGGATTTGCAAACCAGCGGATACCAGTAAGAAAATGATAATGAAAGCGATCGGCATTGCCAACACAACCCATTGCCACAGCTTTAATCGCACCATTGCCCTATACCTTTTGAGTTTTTGCAAAAATCACTCTTGTAAAAAGTTTATCGTTTTCAATTTAGGCAGGATAAAGCGATCGCTCAAATGCTACTTTTAGATGAGAGTAGCGCAAACAGACTTTACAAGCCTGTTTTTGCTAGCCTTTCAAAGACTAGCTATCTCCAATAACAATTTGGAGGGAATTAACAGAAACATCTTTTTAAGTAGAATGGCGCAAAAAAACCAAAGTATGTAACGGAAAGTAAAGTTGCT